>JAPLYY010000030.1 GCA_026395315.1 Candidatus Shapirobacteria bacterium
GCGGGTGGGGCGGAAAATCCAAATGAGTTACTGGAGAAACTGGGAATAGACACAGAAAAGTCAGAATTTTGGCAAGGAGGGTTTGAAATAATCGAAGAGTGGTTGAAAATGATAAGCGTCATTTGACAGTTCCGGTAAGATGTACTACAATTATAGTAGTATTTTTATGGAACAAATAATAAGAAAAAAATTGGAAGGATTTTTTTGCGATTATCCCCTTAAAAGTTTTAAAAAGGGAGAGATTATTTTGAGGCCGGGAGAAGAACCGACAGGGGTAGGTTTTATTAAATCCGGCTATATCAGACTGTACACCGTCACTGAATCGGGCCAGGAAATTACGATGGAATTTTTTAAACCATTATTGTTTTTAACGACAATTTTGGCACTAACAAGTCGGGAGAATAAATTTTATTTCGAGGCGATTACACCAGTGGAGATATATGAAGCACCTAACAAAGAATTTTTGGAATATCTAGAAAAAAATACTGATGTAGCCCAGGAATTAAACAAAAATATAATGACAGCGTTTTTGGATTTGATGGATAATACGGCAAATTTATTAGCAGGGAATGCCTACAGCCGAGTGGCCATGATGGTTTATTCGTTGACCAACAGAGCAGAAGGATTTGGAATTACTCATAAACTAATCGCGTCATTGACCGGATTAACCCGGGAAACAGTGACATTGCAGATGATAAAATTGGAAAAACAAGGTCTGATTGTCAATAAAAGCAAGAGCATCCAGGTAATCAACAAAGAGAAATTGATAAAAGCGGCTAAAGTGACATAATAGGGATGTGAGAAAAGTAGTAATTGGTTTGTGGTTGGCATTGTGGTTGGTGGTACCGGAAAAAATTCTGGCACAAAGTTACTCTGTCGATAATTTTAATGCCGAGATTCAACTTAACCAGGATACGAGTCTGTCGGTCAAAGAAACAATTGAAACAACCTTTTTGGAACAGAAACACGGTATTTTTAGGATAATCCCCTATATATATAGTGCTAAGGGAAAAACGATTACGACGAACTTAACAGTTATCGGAGTAGCAGATGAGACCGGGAAACCAATCCCCTACACGGTAACTAATTTTAACCAGAGTAAAAAAATACAGATTGGGGATGCTAATAAATTAATATTCGGGAAGCAAAATTATGCGATCAGTTATCGGGTAACTAAAGTAATCCAGGATTATGGGGACGGGCCGGAACTATATTGGAACGTGACCGGAACGGAATGGGATGCGGCGATAACCAAAGCGGAGGCGGTGGTAACTTCGAATTTTGCCGATATTACTAAAGTAGAATGTTTTGGTTGTGTCAACACTTTTGACAAAACAGTGGCAAATTTTAACGGACAGGAAGGATTGTCGGTGGTGGTGGGGTTGGATAAAAATAATCAATTAATAATGCCTAATTCAACTGTTGTGGTTGATAATTGGGGCTATGGAGCGGCAATATTACCATTATTGGTAATGTTTTTAGCATGGTTTTTAAAGGGCAGAGATAAAAGGTATTTAACCGAAAATGTGTATTATCAGCCGACCGCCTCAGCCGAAGGCTCCGGCGAGTCAAAGGAAAAAAATGTGCCGTTATTAAGCCGGCCACATTTGCCGTTAGTGTATAGCCCAATTGACGGGCTTAGCCCAAGTGAGGTGGGGACGATTATTGATGAAAAAGTGGACACCAAGGATATCGTGGCGGAAATGGTGGAGTTGGCCAGATTGGGATATTACACCATTGAAAAAATTGAAAGCAAAGTACTGTGGATGACCAACCGGGACTATAAATTAACAAAAATTGAGAAATCAACCGACGGGTTGAAAGAATATCAGAAATATTTGTGGGAAAGTTTGTTTGACAGCAATAATGAAGTAAAAATATCTGATCTTAAGGATCATTTCTATATCCACTTGGCAGAATTGAGACGAAAAATTTATCAAGATCTAGATAGTAAAAAAATGACTGACGGAGACATTTCAAAAGTTAAAATGATATGGTCAGGATGGGCAACATTACTGAACGTTGGTGCCGGGCTAAGTTTGTTCATGGTGTTTATACCAACAACGGGAAACGCCGGACCACTAGTGCCTTTTTTTGCGGGAGCGTTGATATCTTTTTTGATGGCTAATAAAATGCCCAGAAAAACGGCCTGGGGGTATAGCTTAAGCCGGCAGGCAGAAGGACTGAAATATTATTTAGGCAAAGGCAAATGGCGGGAAGAGATCAGCGAAAAAAGATTGTTTTTAGAAGAAATGCTGCCGTTGGCAATATCTTTGGGGGTAGTAAATAAACTGGCGGCAGATATGAGGGATTTAGAGATTGAACCACCGCGATATTTTCAAGGGGTGGTGTTGAGCAACTTTGTCAGCGATATTAATCATTTTAATTCAGTGGCCGGAACCGGATTGGTATCGGCACCAACACATTATTCCGGATCGGGCAGTTGGTCGGGAGGCAGTGGGTTTTCGGGAGGGGGCGGCGGGGGTGGATTTGGCGGCGGGGGCGGAGGAAGCTGGTAACAGCCAAACCCTAACCCCTAAATCCCCTTTCCCTTGACAAGGCAAGGGGACTTTAGATCATTCTCTACAACAATCGAGGATTTTGCCGATAACACCGCTTATTTTTCCCATAAAATCGGCACTTTTTAAATTTAAACCCTTCCCCGACGCTTCCCTTGACAGGGCAGGGAGTTCTGAAGTTGATTTGAGATCTTTTTCTTTGACCATGCCTAAATTAATTCCCCAGAAAAGATTGTAGAGATCGTAGGATTTTTTAAAGAGGTCGTGGGCTTTGGCTTTATCACCTTTGGTTTGGGCTTTGGTACCAACTTCAAATAAACGCATCGAGGCGGCCAGGAGATGTTTACTGGTACACCAAACTTCACCCTCGGGATCTTTGACAATCATTTTAAGCAATTCTTTGCGCATTTCCCGAGTTTCGTTTAATAGATCAAAGTATTTGGTTTTGCCGGTTTTGTTGGCGGTAAAAAATAAATGTTCCTCAATGGAAATGAGATTCATAATGGCAATAGAGAGGTCTTCGTCAGAAGAAAGGTCGAGTTGATTACCGGCTTCGGCTTTTTTAATTTTGTCCATGAACTTTTGAAGGTCGAGAGAGGATGTGGACATGGGTATATTGTAACCTATAAATTGAAGACGAGCTTAAATATTATGGTCACAAGTAAAACGGCAACAACAGGGAAAACGACTTTAGAATAGGGGAAAAGAACCTTGTCGCCGTTTTTATATTTAGTAAAACCGTAAATAAAGTTACCAATAAACATGGCAATTAGACCTAACACTTGACCAAATACAGTTTTATCAATACCAAGTAGCTTGTTGGCAGGGTTACCGATTTGATTGGTCACCTGGAAATAAAATAAAATAAGAAACAAAAAAAGAAATGACAGAAGCCAGGGGTTATTTAGAAGTTTTAGCTTAAACTTTGAAGCTAGATAAAAAGCGATGGCGGTATTGAGGGCGGAGATCCAAATACCGATCAGAAGCGAGTCGATGCCTAATTTTTCAGCTAATAGCATTCCCCCGCCGACAGTAACGATACAAATAGGACATTGGGCATAAGCGGGATGAACGAAAGGCATAGAATATTGTATACGATTAGTTGATACTACGGTAGTAGTAAAAATTGATACTACTATTGTAGTAGTTTATAGAGAAAATGTCAAGAAAAGGTAAATTCGTAGGCGGCGTTGGGTCAGCTACAAAAGGGATTGTAAAATTTGTTCAATTTTGTCGGATTTTAAATGGCATATCCCCCAGTACTAGCCTCAAGAAAGTTTTTGCCTTAAAATAGGTAGAGTGATATAATATAGGATATGCCACTGTCGAAGGATAATATTGTTGGAGTGATTGACCTGGAAACTCTAAACCATCCTGACATAAGTACACTAGTGGATAGAGTGTTTAACAGAACGAATATGGGAAAAATAGAGAAGGTTGATTTTGGAAGGAGTCCTTTGTTTAAATGGGTATGGAAAAAAATAGTAGAATCTAAAAGCCCTATGGCGGGACGGTATGACAATGTCATTGGAAGGATAGTAAACGGAAGAACTTTATTCGGCGGGACGACTAGTGAAGATGAAGTCCATAGATTTACGACGGCTTTTGAAACAAGGGCTAGAAGAAGCGGCATTACCGGTATTAATTGCCGAATACTGGGAATATATGGTCCCACTTCCTGTCCAGTAGATGAGGTAATTTTTGTGATAAGAAGAAGGAATATTCAGGAAGGTTGATTAAACCGGACGGAAAAGATTAAGAGAGAGGGAATTTAAAACAACCGACACAGAGGACAACGACATAGCAAGGGCGGCGAACTCGGGGCGAAGGGTAATGCCAAACGGTGAGAGAACGCCGGCGGCGATGGGAATTAAAACAAGATTGTAGATAAGAGCATAGAAAAAGTTTTGTTTGATTTTGCCGACAGTTTTTAGACTAAGACCGCGGAGGGTTAAAAGAGAGGATAATTTATTGTTCATAATAACGACATTACCCGATTCAATGGCAATGTCAGTCCCCCCACCCATGGCAACACCGAGGTCAGATTGAGCCAAAGAGGGCGAGTCGTTGATGCCATCGCCAACAAAACTGACAAGTTGGTGTGTTTGGATTTTTTTAACAATGGAGACTTTATCCTGGGGCAGAACATTGGCATAGACATTTTCCAGAGGGATGTGAACAAGATCCGCTACTGAGTTGGTGTTTTGAGAATTGTCACCGGAGATTAAATAAATATTAAGTTTTTGTTTAAGAAGAGAGGTGATGGTTAAGAGGCTGTCAGGGCGAATGGAATCAGAAAAAGAAAAAGAAGCTAATATTTTATTATTATTTTTTAAAACAAGATTGTCATTATCTTTACCAATAAAATAACCACCGGCCGAGACACCAGAGCCGGTTAATGATTTAAAATTGGCGAGCTTAATCAACTTGGCATGGTTGGTTTTGGCAAAATTGACGACAGCTTTGGCAATAGGATGCTC
>JAPLYY010000070.1 GCA_026395315.1 Candidatus Shapirobacteria bacterium
ATAATAACTTTGATGCCGGTTTTGAATTTAAGATTGAGCCAAAGAAGAACGTCGGTTTCTTCCCGGGACAGGGTTTGGTGCTGGCGGCTAATAAACCAGGAAAAAGGAGCAATAAAAAGCAGGGAACTTAAAGGTAGGAGGGATGAGGCCGAATCGAGGGACTGGGAATAAAGAATAATCTGGATTAAAGAAACGCTAAGAGCAGTGGCGGATTGATACTGGAAGGCAACTAAAAAGAGGAGAAAATAGGCTAAAAAGAAAAAAGGAGAATGAACGCCACCGGTAGAAAAGATAATAAGGTTGATCAGGAGAGAGATAAGGGAATAAAAAAGAAAACGTTTTTTGATAAAAATAACAGTGATTAAGCCGATTAAAGCCAGAAGCTGGGGGGTAAAGTAGGTATAGGGAGTTAAAGACCAAAGAAAGGCCAGAACCGAGGTGAGGGAAAAGAAACCGATAATAGAGATCTGCGACATAAATAATTAAACCACAAAAAGGGGAGAGGGGTTTATTATTAATAAAGTGTGGTATGAAAAGTTACAAAAAATAAGCTGGTTGGATGCGATGCTGTTGATTGGGGGAATGCTGGTAGTGGCGGGGGTAGGCATGGGAATAAAGGATAATTTAGACAATAAAAATCAAATTGTATTAGTGAAGGGGAGCGGGACGCAAAGCATTGCTCCCGTACAAGACGTGATATTTGATATTAGCGGGGAGGTAATCAATCCAGGGGTGTATAAGCTGGCAGCGGGGGCCAGAGTTAATGAAGCGTTGGCGAAAGCCGGGGGATTGAGCGCCAATGCCGATCGGGATTGGGTGGCATTAAATATTAATAAGGCGGAAATGATTAGGGATGGGATGAAGATAATAATACCGGCAAAAAATAGCTCAAACCCATCCCCGACCCTTCCCTTGACAGGGCAGGGAGAAAAAAATGTTTTAGGAACAAAAAACAATGGGTTGATTTCATTAAATAAGGCGACGGCGGAGGAATTGGATAAATTGCCGGGGGTGGGACCGGCGATTGCGGGGAAAATTATTGATTACCGGGATAAAAACGGCGGTTTTAAAAATGTGGAGGAAATAAAATTGGTATCGGGAATTGGGGATAAGATGTATGAAAAAATAAAGGATTTAATTGGATTATGAAAGGGCGGACACATCGGTCCGCCCGTACGGATAATGATGCGAAATTATTTTTTAATGTAGTAGGGGTCGACCGATGTGTCGACCCAGTGTATGAATAATAGGCAATCGATTAGATTAAAAGGGTGGAATTATAGCCGGGGATTATATTTTGTGACGGTTGATGTAAAAGATAAATGGAAATTGTTTTGGGAGAAAAAGGGCGAGAAGATTCCAAATACAAAGGGCGGACACATCGGTCCGCCCGTACAGAACAAAATTGGAAATATGATTGATTATTGGTGGAAAGAGATTCCAAATCATTTTGTAAATATTAGTTTGGATGAATATGTCGTTATGCCCGATCATTTACACGGAATATTGTTATTAAATAATTCCGTAGGGGTCGACCGATGTGTCGACCCTAAATTGGGGGACGTAATTCAGTGGTTTAAAACAATGACGACCAACGAATATTTTAAGGGTGTCAATGAATTTAGTTGGCCACGGATAAATAAACGTTTGTGGCAGCGAAATTATTTTGAAGAAATTATCCGAGGTGAGGAACAATTAAATCAAACCAGAAAATATATATTTGAAAATACAATAAAATGGATAAATCAAATGTAGGCGGACGGGCATATCAATCCGCCCGTACAGAAATAATTAAATGGATTCTGGTCATTTTAATCACATTTTTGATGTACAGGTTTGTAAAGAGGGATAGTTTGATTGGGGTAACCAACCGGACGTTGCCACCGACGGAAGCAGCCTTGTTGAATGGAATTGTCTGGGGGGACAAGGCTGGTTTTCAGAAAGATTTTTACACTGATTTGAAAAATGCGGGATTGGTTCATCTGGTGGTGGTGTCGGGAAGTAATTTGATGTTGTTGAGTGAGGGTGTGATTGGGGGAATGGCCTGGTTTTTAGGCCGAAAAAAAACATTGGTGATGACGATAGTTTTGGGGACCGGGTATGCGGCCATGGTAGGATGGGAATTGCCGGTGGTGCGGGCGTTATTAATGATGGGGTTAATGTATTTGGCCCAGCTATTGGGAAGAAAGTATAATATCGGCCGGGGGTTACTGGTGGCGGTGGTAATAATGTTTTTAGCGGATAATCGGGTGTTGTTGTCATTAAGTTTTTGGCTAAGTGTGATGGCATTTATTGGGGTGATTACCAATAGACATAAAAATTTATTGATGGAAGTGGTATGGATAAATTTATGGATAACACCGATAATCGGCCTGATAATAGGGAAAATTGCTTGGGTGACACCATTAACTAATGTGGTGGTAATCGGGACGATGGGAATAATTACCGGGGTAGGGGTTTTAGGAATGGTGACGGGAGGGTGGTTACTGTGGTTAGTGTACCCAATGTTAAGATTGCTGGCGACAGTGACGGAAATCGGGGGTGGGGTCGGAGTGTGGCAGATAAAATTTAATTGGTGTTTGGCACTGGGGTGGTATGTGATATTAATTTATTGGATTTTGAAAAGAAGACAAAATGAAATGGCGGATATTACTGCTTAGTGTGATTTTAGCTTTAGGGTGGTGGGGGTGGGGATTTAGGAGTAGGGATGGGGTGGTGATTTGCGATGTCGGCCAGGGAAGTGGCGCCATAATTATGTCGGGGAAAATTGAGATGCTGGTGGATGTGGGGCCGGATAACGGCAAAATGTTGCAATGCCTGGAAAAATACCTGCCGGCCGGCGATAAGGAAATTGAGGCGGTGGTTATCAGCCATGGAGACTCGGATCACGTTGGCGGGCTAGAAAACATGAAGAAGTATTATAATATTGAACAAATTTATAGTTCAGCAGAAATCAGGAAAAATGATGTACTAAGAATGGGAAAGTTTGAGATTGAGGTGGTATGGCCGGAAGAAATTAGCGGCGATGAAAATGCTGACTCGGTAGTTTTAAAAATAAAGCATGATGATCAACTTTTCTGGTTTTTAGGTGACGTAACTAGTGATGTTGAACAATATATAAGTTGGAGAAAGTTATGGGGTGGAGCTGGCGGGGTGTTGGTGGTTAGCCATCATGGCAGTAAGTCGGCGACGAGCCAGGAATTATTGGACACGGTTAGACCGGAGGAGGCGATAATTAGTGTGGGGAAAAATAACCGGTACGGACATCCGAGCCCGGAGGTGATTGAGAGATTAAAAAATCAGGGAATAAAAATCAAAAGAACGGACGAGAAAGGGGATATAATATATATATGGTAGAAATTGGTCAGAATTTTACAATAGTGGAGGGAGTGGTTTATAAAGACGGCGTACCTGTAGTTGGTTCAAATGGGATATGGAAACCGAGAGAAGATGGTGAAAAGAAAGTAACCAGGTTGCCATTGATGAGGTGGAAAGACAACAGTTTTTTGACGGAACAGCAGTGGACTGATGAAGATTATCAAATAGATTTGAAAATAGCTTAGTTTTGGGAAAGGTATAGGATATAATATACCTATGGATTTTAAGGAGGTAGAAAAGAAGTGGCTCAAATTTTGGGAGGAACATCCGGAGTTATATACTGCTCAGAATGTATCAAGCAGACAGAAGAAGTATGTGTTAAATGAGTTTCCTTATCCCTCAGGATCGGGATTACATATCGGTCATACCTTTTCGTTTACCGGAGGGGATGTTTATGCCCGTTACTGGCGGATGAGGGGATATAATGTGATGTTTCCAATGGGTTGGGATGCGTTTGGATTGCCAACGGAGAACTATGCCATAAAAATGAAACGGAAACCGCAGGAAGTGGCTAAAGAGAATAATGACGTGTTCAGAAACCAAATGAAAAGATTGGCATTTTCGTATGATTGGAGCCGGGAAGTGAATACGGCAGATCCTAATTACTATAAATGGACCCAGTGGATTTTTATTAAATTATTTGAAAAAGGACTGACCGAGAAAAAAGAGATGCCGATTAACTGGTGTCCCAGTTGTAAAATCGGGTTGGCGAATGAAGAGGTGGTGGATGGAAAATGCGAACGGTGCGGGACGGAGGTAGAAAGAAGGACAATATCACAGTGGGTGGTCAAAATTACCAAATATGCCGATAGGTTAATTGACGGGTTAAAACAGACGGATTTTATTGAGAAAGTGAAAATGGCTCAGATTAATTGGATTGGGAAGAGCGAAGGGGCAAGAGTAAAATTTCAAATTTCAAGTAGAGACGTTCCGCGGAACGTCTCTACTGATTTTTTGGAAGTGTTCACCACCAGGCCGGATACTATATATGGTGTGACTTTTATGGTGATAAGCCCGGAACACAAAATTGTGGAAGGTTTAGATTCAAAAGAAGTAAAAGATTATGTTAAACAGGCCAGAAGCAAGAGCGATCTGGAGAGAACTGAATTAAATAAAGATAAAACCGGGGTATTTTCGGGATTATATGCCATTAATCCGGTGAACAATAAAGAAATTCCAATTTGGATATCCGATTTCGTACTGGCTAGTTATGGGACCGGGGCGATTATGGCAGTACCCGGACATGATGAACGTGATTTTGCTTTTGCTAAAAAGTTTAGTTTACCGATTATTGAAGTGATTGATAAAGACGGAAGGATGAAAGATTCAGAAATGATAAACGGAATGACGAAAAAAGAATCGATTAAGAAAATAATTGACTGGCTTAAAGAAAAAGGAATGGGTGAAGGGGCGAACTCGTACCATTTAAGGGATTGGATATTTTCAAGACAGCATTATTGGGGAGAGCCGATTCCGATGGTGAAGTGTCCGGAACACGGGTGGGTACCGGTGGCGGAAGATCAACTACCAGTAGTGTTACCAGAAGTGGAAGCTTATGAACCGACGGATGACGGCAAAAGTCCGCTGTCAAAAATGACGGAGTGGGTTAAAACCACCTGTCCCAGGTGCGGAAAGCCAGCGGAGAGGGAAACGGATACGATGCCGAACTGGGCTGGATCAGATTGGTATTTTTTGAGATATTGTGATCCATATAATGATATAGTTATAGCTAACCAAGAATTACTAAAAAAGTGGTTACCGGTGGATGTTTATATTGGCGGCGATGAGCATAATACACTGCATTTGCTATATTCCAGGTTTATTTACCAGTTTTTGTGGGATTTGGGGATGGTCCCCAAGGAAATTCCGGAACCATATTTTACCAGAATGTCGCACGGGGTGATTTTAGGGACGGATAATGCCCGGATGAGCAAATCGAAAGGGAATGTGATTGTGCCGGAAATAGTAGCGGATAAGTATGGAGTTGATGTTATCAGAATGTATTTGATGTTTATGGGACCATTTGAGGGAACGATGGCTTGGAATGAGAAGACATTAATGGGAGTGAAAAGGTTTTTAGATAGGTTAGAGAAGTTTGTTGACGAGCAGATAAATAGTCAGTTTGCCAGCAAACAAGATAATGGATTGATAATCAATAAAATGATCAAGGGTGTAGGGGAAGATGTGGAAAATTTTGGGTTCAATACAGCCATAGCTAAGATGATGGAAGGATTAAATAGCTTGAAAGAGGCTAATAAAGAGGAAGTAGAGACAATAATTAAATTAATAGCACCGCTAGCGCCGTATACAGCCGAAGAATTATGGGCCTCCTGCGCTAAAGCTTCGGAAGGCTCTGTACATGCTCAATCGTGGCCAAAATATGATGAAGCAATGCTAATCGAGACAGAAATCAATATTCCGGTAGCTATTAATGGAAAAGTAAGAGGACAATTGGTAGTAAAAGAAGATGCAATTAAAGAAGCCAAGGAGCTTCCGAAGATAAAGCTATGGATTGAAGGAAAAGAAATTGTTAAAGAAATTTATATACCTGGTAAAATGATAAATTTTGTAATTAGATGAAAATAAAGCACCTTAGTAATGGAGTCAGGGTAGTAGTAGTACCGCTGAAGGGTCTGAAAGCAGTCACTATTGAGGTGTTTGTCAAGATTGGGTCAAAATACGAAAAGGCCGGGGAACATGGATTAAGCCATTTTTTGGAGCATATGGCGTTTAAAGGAACGGATAAAAGAGCCTCAGCTGAGGTGGTTAACCGGGAAATTGATGCCAAGGGTGCCAGCTACAATGCCGGGACGGGTCAGGAGAACACATCATACTATATTAAAACAGTCAAAGAAAACCTGGAGTGGGGATTGGAGATGTTGTCGGACATAGTTCTAAATCCAAAAATTGAAGTTAAAGAGGTAATAAAAGAGCGGGGAGTAATTGTGGAGGAGCTGCGGATGTACTCAGATAATCCGGCAATGGGATTATCAGAGGATTTTTATGATTTTATGTTCGGCGAAAGCAAAATAGGTTGCTGGGATGTGGGAGGAAAGGTAGCCGAAGTAGCTAAATATAATAGAAGAGAGGTGGTGGGCTATCGGCAGAAATATTTAAACCCGGAAAAAATGGTGGTGGTGGTGGCCGGAGATGTTGAAAATACGGAAGCGGTTGAGAAAATGATAGAGAAATATTTTGGCAGTTATGTAAACGTGAAGTCGATTGATTTACCTAAAGTAGAGGTAATAGTGACTAAAAAAGATCATTTTGAAAGAATCAAGGAAGTAGAACAAGGACATTTCTGCGTGGGGGTGGAAGGGATAAGGCGGAATGATGAGCGCAGGTATGACTTGAAGGTATTGGAGGTCATTATGGCGGGGAACACATCATCACGATTGTTTAATGAGATCAGGGAGAAGCGAGGTTGGGGATTGGTGGGGGTTCAGAGCGGAGTGAAAGCTGATAAGTTAGAGAAAGCGATGGAGTTAACTGTATCGGAAATGATTAAAATGGCTTATTTAATAACAGATGAGGAAATGACTCGGGCAAAGAGTTTTATCAGGGGTAAAACGGGACTGGCAATGGATAAAAGTGACTTCTGGAGTCAGTTTGTGGGGGACAGAGTGCTGCTGGACAACGAATTATCAACACCGGAAGAAGAATTGAAACAGATTGACAAAGTGGGTGTAAAAGAGGTAAAACAATTGGCAGCAGAACTATTTGTACCGGGTAGAATTAAGCGAATGTGGGTGAAAGCGAAAAAAGACTAGTTTTAGCAAAACATATATTTAACTGCCAGGCATTATCAGTAGGGGAATCCAACCGATTTTTAGGTTTGATTGTTAGTATTCTGTGAACGGATGTTAGTGTGGATATTTATTGAAGGAAATGATGGTGGAGAGTCTGAAAGAAGTAGTTTGTGAGTTTAATTGATATAGAAGTGTGGGTTATCAGTTGGTTGGGGAATTTAATGAAAAATTGAAGAGAAATTTTGATTGAAATTGTGTCTGGGTGCGGTAAATATGTTATAGAAAGGAACTAATTGTAGAATAAAATAACGAGTTATAGGGCACGTTAATGCGGTGATAATAGAGTGATGTTTTGAATGAATTATAATGCGGAGAAAAGCGGTAAATGTTAATTAATATGCGGAATAAGATGTATATTGGGAATAAATAATGCGGAATATTGCTATGTAGAGATTATTAGATATACTATTGCTACTCGGGGATTTCAGCCAAAGGCTGATCGGCCTGTGGCCGAGGCGCAGTTTATTGACTAGTGTCAGTTCTTGGAAGAATATTGTTTATCGGGGATTGGCGCAATTGGCTAGCGCGCACGGTTCGGGATCGTGAGGTTGCTGGTTCGAATCCAGTATCCCCGACTATCTTTTACAAGTCGGTCTTTGAGGAGGGTGGCGTAAGGCTCATTTAGCGTAAAGTTAGTTACATTCTTGTTGTCGACAGTAAAGTTCGCAAAGATAATTCGGGTAATTAAGTCTTTTATCAACGGATTTCCAAGTTTGTAGATTCTTTCCGCATCTTTTGATAGGTTCGCAAACTGTTCAAGAGTGAGCATTTCAGCGTTGGGGTTTGATATTTTTCGTCTGATTTTTGTGTTCTCTTTTACAAGTTCACTTTTTTCCTTTTGCCAGGTACTAATTTGTTTTTGATTTTCCTTGATAACAATTTGTTTTAAGCCTGGGTTTCCAATAGCCAACGCTTTATCTCTAATTTGCCTTTTCAGCGCAGTTATCTGAGCCGAATTACTTTTTAAGTGACGGATATTTTCTTTATTTTGTTTCTCCTTGTCTTCTAGGTAAAATTTTTGATAATCGGGGTAATCTTTATCGGAAAGTCCCAAACCATCAAGTAGAAACAGTTTGATGAAGTCAGATAACACCTTGGCCCGAGTTATTTTGGGTTTTATTTTTAATGCATGTTTAGGGCATTCACTATTCTTGCAATCGACGTAAAGGTAATGTTTTGTTTTATCTCCCCGAAGCGAAGGGTAGACACTGCAAGTTTGATGGCAGTAGTGGCAGGTAACCATTTTTCGAAACGGATAAAAAGTGGGGTTAAAGTTTTTGTTTGGTTTTATCCGACGGTAAGATAGATTCTGTATATGGTCAAATTCGTCTTTGGTGGTGACAGGAATAAATCCTTGAGTTTTAATTAGGTCCACTGTTTCTCCCATTTCATTTGTCAATAAACCGTAATAAAAGGGATTCTTGAACATATCGCTCAAGGTTTGCGGTGTGAAGGTGATTATCTTTCCCTCTTTGGTTTTCTTTTCGTAACCATCCCCATTTATTTGTTTAGCAATGACGCCCAAAGAATCACCGTTGTATCTCATCTTCCAAGCCTTAACGACCAGATGAAACATTTTATTGGGGACATAATAGTCTTGGTCGTTTCTCTTGTAACCGTGTTTTGGTTAGGGTGTTTTTCCCTCGATAAAATTGCCATGATTACCACGGGTGACGACTTGTGATAAATGGTCGCTGTAATGTTTGGATAGAGCAAAGGTAATTCCTAAAAGGAGCTTACCACTGGCATTGTTGGTGAAATGATAAATTGGAAACCTTAAATCTTTAATTATCTTGTCATCAATCATGTTCAATATCACTCCTCCCTCAAGCATATTACGGCTCAATCGGTCGGGGTGGTAAGCGATAATTCCATCTATTTTGCCGTCTTTGACATCTCTAAGTAATTGGTCAAATTTTGGTCTTTTGCCTGGAATTTTGGCTGAACCTTTTTCTCTGACCGCCTTTCCGACAATTGGGATTTCACTTTTCTCTGCAAATTTCCTACAAGCTTTTATTTGGTCCTTAAATGAACGGAACTGTCTTCCATCTTCTTTCCGTGATTTTCGGACATAAAGTCTATAACGAAGTTTTTTAGTATCAACCTCACCGTCGTAAAGGTCATCAATCAGCATACATTCATGATAGCCCGAAATTCACCAATTGTCATTGCAACTACCGATCTTTTTTGTAATACTGAATGCATGATAGAAAATATTCCCCAACCACAAATACCCACCCCAGTACCCCAGCCAGTCCTGAATCAACCAAAGCCAATGTTGCCGATCGTTTTAGCCCTAATAATCGTGGCTTTAGTTAGCGGGGGCGGTGTTTACTACTGGCGACAGATAGAAGTTAATAGATTACAAAGCGACTCCACTAACTTAACAAAAATTATTAACACTACCAAGACCACAATTACACCTACACCAACTGAAACTCCACAAACACTTTCTGATTCAAAAACTGGATTAATTATTAACGGCAATAGGGTAGAAATTGGCGACGGTAAAACGGTTATGCCTGTTGTTAAGATGGTTAGTGAGTTTATTAACCCAGATGAATACAAGCTCTATATAGTGAGAAAATCGGAGACAACTGGTGACAATCAACCAAATTGTAATGAGGCTGTTTATTTACAAAAGGGAATAAATGCCCTAAAAAAGATAACTACAGGAAATTCATGCGAGTTTTCATATTTTGCTGATGTTGCCTTTATTAGTAACGAAGCTAAAATATTTTATGTTCAGGTTGGTGGTGACGGAAGTGCAATAACTTTATATGACACTGACGGCGCAGAAATTAAATTTGCTGACGATAAGAAAATATTATCTGGATGGGTTTTAGGATCGATTGATGGATATGGATGGGATTGGAGTTATAAAACAAAAATTGCCACCTTACACCTCTGGAAGGAATTAGGTGCGAAAAATGCCATTGTTTTAGTTGACATGGACAAATCGAAGATTATTCCAGAAACATTTAAGGAGACTGGACCGGCTCGTTAGTTTTTCGCCTGCGAATCAAAAAGTTTTTATCGCTGATCCAATTTTCAGAGAAGTGCCTACGGTAGCGGTGGCATAGTTCAAAAATAGAATTTCAAACGAGGGGGGCAGTGTCGACAATAGTTTTCAGCTACGATAAAGCAGGACCATAGTAAGTTTAGGTTAGAATGATGATTGTTTAATCCTGTTTTGACAGTAATTAACGCAATAAACTTAGCAACAACTTCTCTGTTTCAATAGTTCACAACAAGACTACTCTATATTTATTATCCGTGGCGTCGTGGCTTTTTCTTGGTGATGACATAAATAATGTCTCGACCATCCGGATGTTTTAATTTATCGTCATTATCCTCTGAAAGTGATTCTTTTACTTCAGATTTTGATAGTTCATTTATCAATGCGAATGACTTATTTTTAGGTTCATAAGCCTCGATCTTTTTAAGCAATTCTTCTGCCTTTTTTAGATCGTCTGGTGTTAACCCCTGTTTAATAGTCATAGGTTAAACCATTATACCCCGATAGATTCGCCAGCGAAGATTGAAGCTGTTGATAGTAATCGGACCGCCATTTTCTTATAATACAATTCAAGAGGTCGGCGGTTAGTTCGAATTTAATCGTCTTTCCCCGACTACGTCAGCCGCGGCTGACTTCGTCGAGGCAGGCCTGACTTTTGTCCTTATAGTTCAATGGATAGAACGGCCCCCCCCTAAGGGGCAAATGGTAGTCCGATTCTACCTGGGGACACCGAAGTCCGACCCGCCTAGACTTGCGTCTACGCGAGGCTGGTTCCTGGTGGGGACACCGAGACTCTTGACAATCGGCGAAAATTACCTAGACTGATAATATGATGAATGAAATGAGTGAGTTTAATCGGAATTGTCGAACGTTAGTAGTTAGCTTTGTAATAGCTGTTATGGCGATGATTCCATTACGGTTTGTGGAAGTAGGACAAATCGAGACAGCGCAGTTACCAACAGTGTTGGGTGAAACAATAGTTTTGCCTAGTGCCGAAGTACAACCGAAACTGTTTGAGGCACCTTATGACCAAGAGGGAAAGACAGATCAGGTATTGGGCACGTCAACCGAGGCTAGCTGTATTTCCCGGGATGAGGCTAATTTGTTGTTGGAGGGTTATGCCCAGAAATTGGAAACAGTTAGGTTGAATGATTTACAAAAACAACAAACAGCTAATGAGGTGCTGGCGGTAGAAGCGAGTGTGTGTAAATAAGTAAAACCCTTCTCCTGACCCCTTCCCTTGACAGGGCAGGGAATGAATATATTGTGAAAAAAGATATTGTTATTGAAGCTAAAACACAAAAATATCATTTGCGATATAGAGATTCACTAATTTGGGCAGCCAGAAAAAATCGGAGATCTGAAACAGAAGGAGAAAAGAGAATTTGGAATGAATTATTAAGAAGAAAAAACCTGGGAGTTAAGTTTACCAAACAGAAACCAATAGATAGATTTGTAATTGATTTTATTGCTCGGAAATTTGTTTAGCTATTGAAATAGATGGTGAATCTCATGAAGTTAAGAAAGGCCGAGATGAGTTAAGAGACAAGTATTTAAAAGCTCTAGGAATAACTACACTAAGATTTTCAAATGAAGTGGTGATCAATAATTTGGACAAAGTTGAAGAAGTAATTAGAAGATATATTATCAACTCCCTTGCCCTGTCAAGGGAAAGGGTTGGGGATAGGGTTTGATTTTATTTCAAGCTAATGGCATAGAGATTGGCGGGGGCACTGGGGTAGGGTGGGGTGAGAGTAATGATTTTACTGCCATCGGCCCAGGGGAAAACAGTAGAGGGATCAAAGATACCGCCAAAAATAGTAACTTTGTTGGTGGCGTCGTACTCAACGGCGCGAATTTGATTATTTTCAACCAAAACCAAACTATTGCTATTGGGAATCCAACTAAGATTGGTGATGGCGGAACTGCTACCGATGAGGAAGTTGGTATCCTCTTTAAGATCGTAGACATAATAGTTGCCTTTAATGATGGTGCGGGATTGGGTTTGAGTGCTTTGAGCCGGCGGTGGGGAAATAATATCTTGGGGTAATTGACTGTTGATGGTGGCCAGATAAAGAATTTTATCATCACTGCTGCTGAAGGAAGTGTTTTTGGCAGAATCGGTGGATACCAGTGTTTTTAAAGCGATAGGTAAGCGGTCAAGGCGGATTTTGATGATATCCTGTTCCTGGGTTTTCCATTCAGATTGGATAATCGGCAATCGAACAGTAACATCAAAAAGATTACTGAGGCTGATGGGGGTGTCAAGCTGGATAAGGTAATTGGTGGCAGTGGTGGGGAATGAAGCAATAATTTGCCGGGAATTGGGAGAAAAAGTAAATTTGGCTTTGGACCAGTCGAAGCCGGGAAGGTTGGGGGTTAACTGGCGGGGGGTGTTGCGGCCAAGAGAAATTAAATTGTCGGAAACATCAATCAAATAAAGGCCGTTGTCTTTTTGGGCGGAAGCAGAGGCGACGGCAAAAACGAGTTTGGAAAGATCGGGACTAATGGTGGGATTAATGGCGCCACTAAGGGTGAGAGGACGAAGATCGGGGACCGAACGGAACAATTGGGCGTTGGTTTGGTTGACGACTTCTTTTTTCATTTGATAAGTTTTAGTCCAGGGAAGGAAACCATCTTTGACAATTTTGATAAGATAACTACCGGGGGGGAGGTTGATGGTATCGTCAGTGGCGGTGATTAGCTTGTCATCAATATAAACGCTGGCGCCTTTAGGTACGGAAGTGGCCGACAGAAGGCCGGTGGCTTTGAGTTGCAAACCGTTTTTAAGATTGACCTGGTAGCCGCGGCCAACGGTGATAGCGACAACGGAACCGATGACAACGAAAAGGAAGACAAAAAGGATAATTAGTAGGCTTTTACGGTCAGAAGAGGAGGGCATAAGTGTATTATATATTAATTGATAGAATAGATTATGAAATTGTTTAAAAAGCTGGGAATTGACCTGGGAACGGCCAATAGTATCGTCTGGGAGGCTGGGGTAGGGGTAGTATTGCAGGAACCGACGGTGGTGGCGGTAGGAGTTGATGATCATAAAGTGTTGGCAGTGGGGACAGAAGCCAAGAAAATGCTGGGGAAAACACCGGAATACATTGAAGTGGTCCGACCGATGGAGGACGGAGTGGTGACAGATTACGAAGTGACGGCAGCAATGCTGCGATATTTTTTAAGACAGGTAATGGGACCGGCCTGGTTTTTTGGTCCGGAAGTAATGGTGTGCGTGCCGGCAGGAGTGACCCAAGTAGAGCAAAGGGCGGTGCTGGATGCGACTTTGGCGGCCGGGGCCCGGAAAGCTTATTTAATTGATAAACCGTTGGCAGCGGCCATCGGGGCGAAAATTCCGGTATCGGAACCATACGGTAACATGATTGTTGACATCGGCGGTGGGGCCACCGAGGCGGCAGTAATCGCCCTGGGCGGGGTGGTGACCCATAAAACTCTACGGACCGGAGGCAATAAATTGGATAAAGCGATTATGGAAGGACTGAAAAAAAACCATAATTTGATGATCGGCGAGCAGACCGCGGAAATAATTAAGACAAAAATCGGTAGTGCCATTAGACTGAAGAGACCGGAGGCAATGGAGGTAAATGGCCGGGATTCGGTAACTAATTTACCGAAAAACGTTAAAATTGATTCGGATGTAGTGTACGAGTGGATTAGACCGGTGTTGGATGGGGTAATTGAAGTGGTCAGATTGACGCTGGAGGAAACTCAACCGGAGTTGGTAGCGGATATTGTTGACCGGGGAGTGGTGTTGTCGGGCGGGGGATCGATGTTACGAAACCTTAATATTTTGATGACCCGGGAAATCGGAGTGTCGGCTCATGTGGCATTGGAACCCCAATTTTGTGTGATCCGGGGGATAGGAGTGGCAGTGGAAAATTTGGAGGCTTATTGGCGGGCAATTAGGTAAAGGTAAACTTATAATATAAATGAACAAAATATTGGTTAAAATAGAGGTTGTTGGGTATATCTTACGAAGGATACTTTGAACAATATATTTGTTCTAATGTTTATATTTTTGATATATTTATTCAATTTACTTATCCCATAGTATACAAGGGTTAAGGTGGGTGATATATTTGGAAAAAGATCGAGCAAATGGATCAAATTTTGCGAAATAAAAAGACAAGGGGCCAATTTTTTGATAGAATTGAGGTAGAGACAATGAGCGAACCAAGTAGAGGTGGTGATAAAATTAGTGGAAATTACTGGCAATTGTGGGACATTCCGTTGTGTGGCAGAGACATTGACCAAGTGCTAAAAGTGATTGAGGATCAAATTGATACAAACAGTAACAAGCCGTTTTGGATAGCGACAGTGAATCCGGAATTTGTAATGGAAGCCCAGAAAGATAGGCAGTTTTTAGAAATACTGCAAGAGACGGATCTGAACGTGATGGATGGAGTAGGACTGATATGGGCGCAAATGATGAAAGAAGGGAATGGCTGGCATCGGGAGAATTTGGTACCTGGGGTGGAATTGATGGAGAGGATGTGTCAGTTGGCAGAAAGAAAAGGGAAAACAGTGTATTTTTTTGGCGGGTGGGGGGACAGAGCTAAAAGAACGGCTGATTATTTTTTAACAAAATATCCGAAGCTAAAAGTGGCCGGGTTTAAGGAGGAAGATTTTGAGTTGGAAACTAAAACTGACTTTTTGTTTGTGGCTAGAGGAATGAAGAAACAGGAACAATGGATTGAACAAAATTTGCCTAAATTAAAGGTAAAAGTAGTGATGGGGGTGGGGAGAAGTTTTGATTATTACAGTGGGGATTTAAAGCGGGCACCGGAGTGGATGAGGAAAATGGGGTTAGAGTGGCTGTATAGCTTGTACAAAGAACCAAAAAGGTGGAAAAGGCAGCTGGCACTGCCGAGGTTTGTGTGGAAGATTTTGACGGATTAAAACTCTCCTAAAAATTTAATTTCGGGTTCGAGGAGAAAGCCTTTGGATTTGGCCTCGGATTGGACTTTTTTAATGACGGACAGGTAGTCACTAGCGGTGGCATTGCCTATGTTTAGGATAAAATTGGCATGTTTGGGAGAGATTTGAACATCGCCGATTTGAAAACCTTTGAGATTTAATTCCTGATCGATAATCCGACCGGCAGAATCGCCGGGTGGATTTTTAAAGACACAGCCAACGGAGTTCATGGATTGGGTCGTGGTTTTTTGGGTGACAATGTCATTAATGATCTTTTGGGAATTCTCAGGAACACCCGGAGACAGTTGGAGAGTAGCGGAGACGATAATTAAATTCCGGTTTGGTTGGAATGAGGAATAATCATAATCCCATTGAATGTCTGAATGATTCATAAGTTTGTAGTTGACATCATTAAGATCTAGCGCTTCGACAGAAACTATAAATTTGTCAAAGTTGTTTTTATTGACACCATGGATGTTGCCGAAAATGGCGCCGCCAACAGAGGCGGGAATATAAGCAAATTCTTCTAAGCCGCTTAAGCTATGGTCGGTGGTGACTTGAAGAAGTCGGGGAAGCAGAACACCGGAGTCAACTTTGATTTGGTTATTTGGCAAAAATTCGATGTTGTTGGCGGAGTTTTTGACCACGATGCCGCGGATGCCGGAGTCGGAAATTAAAACGTTGGAGCCGTTGCCAAGAATAGTAATGTCGCTCGACAATTCAATTTTTGCAGTGCTCGCTACCTTCGGATCGCTGTGCGCTGAAAAATTAATTGTCTCGCTAAGATACTTTAAAACATTGACAAATTCGGTGGATGTTTTGGTATTAATAAAGATGTCGGCGGGGCCGCCGATGTTGAGGGTGGTGTAGGGGGCGAGGAGATGATTTTGGTAAATTTCTAAATCGGGAAACTGAGACTTTAAAGTGTCGAAATTCATGATTAATTATAACTCACGTTGTTCGTTTTTTCGCTTTATTGGGAATAAACTTATTCTTTATTGATCTCTTGAAATAGCAATATATCTTATAGATAAATAATATATTGGGTTTGTGTGGAAAAGTGGAGAAAATAAACATAGGCCTATAGTGTGACGCTTGCCAATAATTTTTGCAGTGCTCACACTAATGCTAGTCGCGTTATGGTTGCGCGCTGAAAAATTAATGGCTTCGCTTACTGATAAAATAGAATATGAAAAAGTGGTGGCCGGTTATTTTGATTGTAGTTCTAGGTTTGGGAGTATGGTGGGTGGTGAGTCGGCCGAAAATTGAGTTACTTAACCCCGGGAAAAAAGTTGAAGAAACGGTAAAGCCGTTTATATTTGTGGTAATGGCAGATATTCATAATGACAATAAAGAATTAAAAAAAGCCTTGGTAAAAACAAAAGATTTGGTAATTGTGGCAGGAGACTTGACGGTTAATGGCACAAGTAAAGAATTGTTGGAAGTAAAGAAAACTTTAGATGAGAGCCAAGTGAAATATTTGGTAGTACCGGGGAATCATGATGTGATTAAGAAACAATTTGGCAGTGTATTTGGACAAAGCTACCAAACTTTTATCAAAGATAATTTGAAACTGATTTTAATTGATAATAGTTATTGGTCGGGACTTGATGATATTCAGAAAAAGTGGATTGAAAATGAGTCACAAGTTTGTAGAGTGATGTTGTGTGTAGCTATCATGCATATGCCATTAGAACATTCAT
>JAPLYY010000027.1 GCA_026395315.1 Candidatus Shapirobacteria bacterium
TCCAGTTCATCTTTTAGCTGGGTAGCTAAACCATCTTCACTACTTTCGTCCGGCTGGGCGACTTCCTCAATTTGGGAGACCAAATGATCACGTTTTTTGTTGAGTTCATCCAATTCGATAGTTAATTTTTGGTAACCATCTTGGGTTAACAGAGTACGATTCATGTTTTAATTAAATATATAAGTGCCAAAAAAAGCCTCCCTGTGTCAATGGCGAGAGGTAGGCAATTGTTTTGTGCCTTAGGGATATATCTTAGAGTGCATGTCCCAAAATGTCAATGCAAATGATAAAATATTAAATATGTCCGATCCTTTAGACTTTTTTAGAGTAAGACCTAAAATAAGAGTAGTTAAAATTAAGCGAAAAACAGGGACTATTTTTACCAACCCTACCGGAACAAAAAAGGCGGTATTTTACGTTGCAAACTTATTTATTATTATATCGATTACCTACTTATCATATCTGTATTGGCCTTTAGGTGAAGCAGTAATTAAGTATTGGGAAATTTCCAAGGATTATCAACACCCGGCATTGGTGCAGACATCAAGGGGTGAAATTCCGATTCCAACTCCGATTACCGACGTTACCGATAAAAATCAATTCTGGATTCAAATTCCCAAAATTCAAGCCAGAGCGAATATTGTGGCCAACGTTTCGGCGGCTAATAGTGAGGAATATCTTAAAGTATTAGAGAATAATGTCATAGCCCAAGCCAGTGGTACGGCATTGCCGGGAGCAGGAATGGGTAAATCAATGTATTTATTTGCTCATTCCAGCCAACAGGGGTTAAGTATGGTGAGAAATAATGCTGTCTTTTATTTATTGGGTGAAATGAACAATGGGGATGTGATTTTTGTGAATTTCCACGGAAAAATTTATACATATCTAGTTTATAAGCAGGCAATTGTGTCGGCTTCGGAAGTACAGTATTTAAGCTATAGTGAACCGAACAAAGAGGTATTAATTTTGCAGACGTGTTGGCCAATTGGAACTGACTGGAAAAGATTACTGGTATTTGCTCAAAAAATATGAACTTGGAACTGATGGAGTATAAAAGTATTGAGGACTTGTGGACTGATTTTCAAAAATATACCAAAACATGGGATCTTGACGGAGAACCGATGATTAAAAAGGCTTTTGATATGGCGGTATTGGCACACAGTGGACAAACAAGGGAATCGGGCGAGCCTTTCGTAACACATCCAATTTGGGTAGCCAAAGTGGTGACGCAGTTGGGAGTCGGCCGGAGGGCGATTATAGCGGCGCTATTGCATGATATCGCCGAGGATACTCAGATTAATATTGATCAAATTGCTAATGACTTCGATGAAGAGGTAGCTTTGTTGGTAGAGAGTTTAACTGAAGTCAAACAAAGAACCAAAAATATTGAGGTTCATGAAACAAATATTGATGTATTTAGAAAATTTCTATTTTCTTCGGTTGATGATGTCCGGGTGTTAATTATCAGAATTGTCGATAAACTTCACAACGGGTTAACCATAGGATCTTTACCAAAAGACCGACAAGTTAAATATGCCCAAAGAATATTCGGGATTTATTCACCGGTGGCGGAATATGTCGGGTTGCATTATTTTAAACAGTTACTAGACGATATTGCTTTTAAAATACTATATCCACCTGAAGCGGAGGAGCTTTCCAAAGAATTAAAAGAATTTGAAAAAGAAGAAGTCAAAGCGAAGGTAATCATTGAAAAAGAGATTGAATCAACTTTAAAAATTAATAATATAAAAGATTTTGAAATTAGCGGACGGATAAAAAGCTTATATTCAACTTTCAATAAAATCAAACTAAAGGGCAAAGATCGTGTAAAAGATAGGGTTGGTCTGCGGATTTTGGTGGAATCGGTGTCCGATTGTTATACGGTATTGGGATTGTTGCACTCAAAATATCCGTATATTCCGGAAGAGTTTAATGACTATATTTCTAATCCAAAACCCAATGGTTATCGGTCGATTCAGACGACGTTAAAATGGAAAGAAAAGGTGACTTTGGAAGTTCAAATCAGAACTAAGGAAATGCATGAGTTTGACGAATTTGGACCGGCGTCGCATATTGCTTATAAACTGAGTAAAAACGCTGATAACAGCGTTGGTTATAACTGGGTCAAAGATTTGGTGGAATGGCAGAAAGGTGATAAGAATGTTAATAATTACCGGATCAATGTGTTGGAAAAGTTCATTTATGTTTTTACACCCAAGGGGGATACGATTCAGATGAAGGTCGGAAGTACCGCGTTAGATTTTGCTTATAGAGTCCACGGAGAAATCGGCAATCATTGTGTCGGAGCAAAAATCAATAATAAAATGGGTAAAATTGATTCCGTTTTGAAAACCGGTGATTATGTGGAGATATTGACCAGCAAAAAGATGCAAAGAAAACGGACTCAATCCCCATAAATCTCCCTTTGACAAGGGAGACTTTTTATAGTTTATAATTGACGCATGACAACAGAAGAAAAAATGCATTTAATCACCCGCAACTGTCAGGAGGTGCTGACCGAGGTGGATTTAAAAAGTTTGATCGAATCGGGTAAACCAATTAATCATTATATTGGTTTTGAAATTTCAGGATTAGTTCACCTGGGTACAGGCTTGATGTCGATGGGGAAAATTGCCGACTTTTTAAAGGCCGGAATGAAATGCAAAATATTTTTAGCTGATTTTCATACATACTTGAATAATAAGTTGGGCGGAAATTGGGAAGATATCCGCTGGGCATCGGTACATTACTTTAAACAGGCATTAATTGCCTCGTTAAAATGTTTCGATATCGATGAAAGTCAGGTGGAATTTATCAGTGGAAAAAAGCTGTATGAAGAAAACCCGATTCATTGGGAAACATTTATGAGAGTGGGGAAACATATAACATTATCACGTAATTTAAGGTCGATTTCAATTATGGGAAAAAAACAGGGGACTGATGTGGATATGGCGACTTTGTTTTACCCACCACTGCAGGTGGCCGATATTTTTACGATGAATGTCAATTTGGCACATGCTGGAATTGATCAAAGAAAAGCCCATGTGGTGGCAAGAGAGGTTGGCCCGGCCGTTGCCGGGTATAAACCAGTAGCTGTTCATCAAAACCTGATTGCCGGGTTAACCGGTCCCGAACCAGGAACAAACGATGCTGAATCTTTAAAGATGAGTAAATCAAAGCCAAATAGTGCTATTTTTGTACACGATACACCAGATGAAATCAGAGAAAAAATTAAAAAAGCTTATGGTCCGCCAAAAGAAATTGAGTTTAATCCCCTACTAAATTGGGTAAAAATACTAGTTTTTTGGGGAGAGGAGACCGGAGAATTTAAAGTTGAAAGATTGGAAAAATTCGGTGGAAACGTTGTCTACACAAAATATGCCGATGTGGTGGCTGATTATGCCAATGAAAAATTATTCCCGACAGATTTAAAGAACGGCTTGGCTGAATGGTTGATCAAGAAATTAGAACCGGCTCGAAAATATTTTGAGATTAAGGAAAATAGCCAGGCACTAATTAGAATGAAAAAATTGCTAGGCTGATTTTTCCCGATAGAAAGTGGGATTGATGATGGCTAAAAAAGCACAAATAACTTCTTTAGGATTTCTTTTGAAGCGTCGAATTGAAGTTAGATTGTAGCAATCAGTAAAACGTCGAATTTTAAAATGATGTTGAGAGAGTTTGTGACACATCATCTGGTCTTCTGGCAAAGGACAACCTTGACGGCAGTAACCATTAATTTTTTTTAAAACCTGTCGGCGGAAAGCTGTGTTGGCTCCGAACAGATATTGACAATGATGAAACGGAAGTGAATACAAATCACCAACATAGTTGGATAAAAAATACATGGTTTTATAAAAAATATTACCGCCGAGGGCATAAACATCACCGCCGCAAACATCAAGTTTTGGGTCGGTTTCGAAATGGGATATAACATCTTTAACCCAGTCTTTTGGTAATAATGTATCGGCGTCGGTTCGGAGAAGAACGTCGCCGGTAGAGGCTAAATAAGCCGTTTGCAAAGCCGGAGCGATGCCTTTTTGAGATTCGGTAACAATTTTTAATGGTAATTTTTTTAAGTATTTGGAAGCTACTTTAACGGTATTATCAGTGGAAGCATTATTACAAATAACTATTTCGTCAGGAATCCTAGTCTGGAGCAATATTGAATTAAGACATTGGTCAATATATTTTTCTTCATTAAAGGCAGGAATAATCAAACTAACTATCATTGATTGATTTTTTCATTAATGTACGGCGATATCTATTAGCAAATCGATGAGCCTCGTCCCGAAGGGATTGGAGTAGCCGAAGGGCGTTAGAACGAAGGGGTAGATTAATTTCGACCCAATCGTCATCAAGCTTAATGACGATAGTTTCGAGACGTTTAGCTAATCCAATAATTGGGATATCTGTTAATGATGTGGCAGACGTCACCTGGGGTTTGCCACCATCGACCATAATTAAATCCGGAGTACCCCATTCGGGATGCTGGAGACGGCGAAAAACAACTTCTTTGATCATGTATTGATCATCGGGGGTGACTTTGGTGTTAATTTTAAATTTACGGTATTGGGATTTATCGATATGACCATTGAGATAAACAGTCATGGAGCCAACAAAATGTTTTAGACCCATTTGAGAAATATCAAAACATTCGATGCGGTCAATCCGCCGCGGCGGATGAAAATAGGGATTAAGGGTGGTCATTAATTCCTGGATGGCTGAACTCTGAACGTCTTCAGGAAGATCAACTTTTTCATAAAAATTATGGAGTGCCGACCAGCCAGAGACGACATAATTAATTGATTCTAACTGGCGGCGAAGTTCCAGAGCCGATTCATAATTTTCTGATTTTGAGGCAAATTTCATTTCTTTGGTTAATTGGCGCTGGAGCGAGGTGATTTTGCCGGAAAGAACTTTTTTTAATTTACCGATGTTTTGGCGATAAAGTTTCGGTTCTGGATGGGAACCGGGGCATAATCCCAAATGGCAATATAAACATTTAGCCTGTGGATGGGTCAATCGGCTGCGATAGGGAAAAATCCGGCGGAGAGTTTTGAGTAATGAATTAACAGCAGAACCATTGGGAAAAGGGCCATAGATATGGTCGTTTTTAGTTAGTTGTGAAAATCGGGCGGTAAAGACACGAGGAATCGGTTCTTTGGTGATACAGATATAAATATAACTACGGTCGTCTTTTAATAAAGAATTATATTTAGGCTTATATTTTTTAATTAACGAGGCTTCAAGAATAAGAGCTTGAATTTCAGAATCGACGGTTTTGGTTTCTATAGAAGCGATCTGAGAAACTAAGGTAGTAGTTTTGGAACCAAGAGCATCATCACGTTGGAAATATTGAGTAACCCGTTTTTTTAAATTAATGGCCTTGCCGACATAGATAATCTCCCCGGCGAAATTGCGGTAGATATAGACACCGGGAGTACCCGGAAGAGTTTTAAGATCGATCACAGAGTATTTTAACTTTTTTGGGTATTGTTGGTTTGATGTCGAGACTGGAAACAGAGAGAGTCCCATTTTCAGACAGAATAACCCTAACAGTTTTTCCTAAACTATTGGCTATCTTTATAAAGGCAGGGAGTTGATCTCCGGGAATATGAAAAGTAGATGGCTTATAAAAATTTTTAGTTATTTCCATTTAATTTTTTATTAATTTTTTTAAATATTGGCCGGTGTAGGATGTTTTACAGGCGATGATGTCAGTAATAGTACCTTGGGCGACGACATAGCCGCCTTTGTCCCCACCTTCCGGACCCATATCAATAATCCAATCGGCGTTTTTAATGACATCAAGATTGTGTTCAATGACAACGACAGTGTTGCCCATATCGACTAATTTTCGCAAAACTTTAATTAATTTATCAATGTCGTAAAAGTGTAAACCGGTGGTAGGCTCGTCCAGAACATAGAGAATTTTGCCGTCGATTCTTTTGACTAATTCGCGGCTGATTTTTAATCTTTGTGACTCCCCACCTGATAAGGTATTTGACGGTTGACCAAGCTGAAGATAGCCTAAACCAACTTCTTGAATTGTGCTGATTTTACGGCGTAAAGATGAGATATTTTTAAAAAAATCGGCGGCTTCATCAAAGGTTAACTTTAATATTTCGGCAATGTTTTTTTCTTTATATAAAACCTCGAGAGTTTCGTCTTTGAAACGGGTGCCATGACATTCGTCGCAGGTAACGTAAATATCGGGCATAAACTGCATCTCAATTTTAATTTGACCCTGACCCTGACAAGCTTCGCAACGACCACCTTTGGTATTAAAGGAAAATCGGCCGGGGCCATAACCTCTAATTTGGGCTTCGGTGGTTTTGGCCATTAATGTGCGGATATCATCAAAAACTTTAGTGTATGTGGCCGGATTACTGCGGGGAGTGCGGCCGATAGG
>JAPLYY010000098.1 GCA_026395315.1 Candidatus Shapirobacteria bacterium
AGGGGGACTGGGAAAAAAGAGGTCTTTTATGGGATTATTAAAAGTAAGAGTAAGAAAAATAAAAAATGTAAAATAAACAAATAAATTTTTTAAAGAGATATTTTTTTGAAAAAAATGATAAATAAAATAAATACCCAGAGAAACAATGGCGGCGGCGATGCCCGATTTAGATTTAGTGAAAAGTAAACAAGTATAAAAAGATGAAGTGATAAAGAAGTAATATATTTTTTGGAGGGAACGGGAAGAATTTAAAAACTGATGAAGAGAAATCGGCAGGAGGATACAGAGATAGGCGGCCAGCCAATTAGGCTGGCCAAGCGTTGAGAAAACCCGGGATTGAACGTCCTGAACCCACCAGTTTTTGTCGATACCAAGGTGTTGAGCAATGCCATAAATGGAAACAAAAAGGCCGGAAACAAGGCTGGTTTGAATCAGATTGTTTTTTAATTTATCGGTCAGATGGGGAACAATTGACCAATAAAGAGTTAAATAACAAGTAAGGGAAAGAAGACCGCCATTTAAACGAGAATAGTAGCCAAAAATGGAAGTGTGGGCATCAATCGAAAGAAAGGTGCTGACAACTTGGGAGAGAAGAAATAAAAATAAAGGAATGTCGAGAGCGGTTTTTTTAAATAGGGGAACTTGCTTTTGGATGACGGCGATGAGGTGGGCGGCAACTATGATAATAGTCAGAGCATAGACAAAATACATTTTGGGTAGCTCGAACAGTTCGGAATTGGCGGAAGTGAAAATGAGGGGGGTGAAAAAGAAAAGAAGACTGAGAAGAATAGTCATTGATAAAGGATAGTATAATTTGAAAGTGAATAAGTTACAAAACTTTATTGCAAATTTTTCTTGGGACATCGGGATTGATCTGGGAACGAATAATACTTTGATTTATTTAAAGGGGAAAGGGGTGGTATTAAATGAACCAACAATGTTGGCCCGAGTCAAAAGGAGACGTTTTTCCGGTTTGAGTGCACCCAAGGTGAAAAAGACATTGTCGGTGGCTTTTGGAGCTAAAGCCAAGGAAATGTGGAACCGGGAACCACAGCAGTTAGAAGTGATTTCCCCGATAAAAAACGGGATTGTATCGGATATGGAAGGATTGGAAATGCTTTTGGATTATTATTTGAAACTGATTTATGAAATTCCGAGTCTGTATCCTAAACTGTTTAGACCACGGGTGATTGTGTCGGTACCGGGAATAATTACAGGGGTTCAGAAAAGAGCGGTAAAAACAGTAATATTATCTGCCGGAGCCCGAGAGGTAGTTTTAGTGGAAGGCCTGATTTTGGCAGCTTTAGGAGTAGGATTGTCAACTGAAAAAACAGATGGGGTAGTGGTAGTGGATATTGGCGGAGGAAAGACGGAAGTGGGGGTGGTGTCGATGGGGGGATTGGTGATAGGGAGGGGGATGGCTTTGGCTGGTGATGACCTGGACAGGGCCATTATTAATTACGTGAGGATGAAATACAATTTGATGGTGGGCCCAAATAGTGCCGAAAGGGTAAAAATTGATATCGGCAATATGGACCCGGAAGGGGAAAGTAAAAGAAGTGCCTTACTTAGGGGAAGAGACATTGAAACCGGTTTACCAAAAGGAATAAAAATAAGCGAAGCGGAAGTCAGAGAAGCAATGATTTCGGAAGTGCAAAAGATAGTCAAATTGGTGGCAGGAGTGTTGGATGAAACACCGCCGGAATTGATGGAGGATGTTTTAAAGCGAGGTGTCATTTTAACCGGCGGTGGCGCCGGATTGAAGGGGATAGATAAACTGATTGAACGGAAAACGAAGATAGCCACCAGAGTAGTGGAGGAACCGGATTTGAGTGTTATTAGGGGAATTGGGGAATTGGTGGAGAATACTAATCGACTGAATACAGTTAGGTTAGTCGGAGGAATTTAATGCTGAAATATTTATGGGATTGGTTGTTAGTGGTTAGTTTTGCTGCTGTCTTGGCGGTGGTAATAAAACTGGCCGGTGTTCAAGGAGGGTATTATGCGGCTTTAGCCAGGAATAACAAAGTAACTGAAAGTGTGATTCCGGCGCCGAGGGGAGAAATAGTTGACCGGAAGGGACGGGTAATGGCTGAGAGTATATCTCAATCTTATGTGGCGAAAGATGAAAAAGATCTGGGCTACGAATTAAAAAGAAAGTACCCCTACGGTCAAACGGCAGGGTTGGTTACCGGTTATGTGGCCAAAACTACAGAAGCAGAGGTGTTGAGTAATACTTGTCTTAAGACTTTGGATAACAATGATCTGATGGGAAAAACAGGAATAGAATATCAATTTGATTGTCTTTTGCGAGGGGTAGATGGGAGAAGACTGATGGAAGTGGACGCTAAGGGTAAATATATTCGGGATTTGGGAAGGCAGGAGCTGGTTCCAGGGGAGACAGTTAAATTGAGTTTAGATGCTTTTTGGCAGGATAAGATTTATAAGATGCTTAATGGGAGAAAGGCGGCGGTAATAATAAGTGCACCTAAGACAGGGAAGATTTTAGCAATGGTGTCGTCACCGGCAATGGATCCAAACAACTTTTCTTACCAGATCGATAACCAGATGATTAAAATTTATCTTCAAGACAGCCAAAATTTACCACTGGTCAACCGGGCAATTGCCGGGACGTACCATTCGGGATCGGTATTTAAGCCAATTATGGCTACGGCCGGGTTGGAGTCGGGGGTGATTGATAAACAGACATTAATTGAAGATACTGGCATAATAAAGGTGGGTGATTATAGTTACAGTAACTGGCTGTGGACTAGGAGCGGGGCGACCAATGGTATGGTCAATATTGTGATGGCTTTGCAAAAATCAAATGATATCTTTTTTTATCGGTTGGGAGAAAAGTTGGGGGTGGCCAGAATTAAAGAGTGGATGGATAAATTTGGTTTGGGGCAAAAAACCGGCATCGAATTGCCGGGGGAATTGGCGGGGTTGGCACCGGACAATGGGTGGAAAAAGGCAGTCAAAGGGGAGAATTGGTATTTAGGAGACACGTATCATTTATCCATAGGTCAGGGAGATTTAAATGTAACGCCGCTACAAATTAATAATATGACGGCAATTGTGGCCAATCGGGGAATGAAGTGTAAACCATCGATTTTGAACGATTCAAAGCCCGATTGTCAAAAACTGGACGTGTCGGCAGAGACTTGGGCGACGATCGTGGAGGGAATGAAGGCGGCCTGTAAACCCGGGGGAACGGCGTGGCCATTATATAATTTCAAGACGACGATTGCCTGTAAAACCGGAACGGCGGAGGTGGGTGACGGGACACCGGATACTCACGCCTGGCTGACGGCGTTTGTGCCGGCGGATGATCCGGAAATAGCGATTACGGTGATGGTAGAACGGGGCGGAGAGGGGTCGGATACAGCAGCGCCAATTGTGGGGGACATATTAAAAGAGTGGTTTAATGAACCGGATACAATAGTACCGAGATATACCACAACGGTGGGGGAATAACTCAAACCCTTCCCCGACCCTTCCCTTGACAGGGCAGGGAGTGTTTTAATTGATTATGATAATTGGAATTGTGGGGAGCAGAAAAATGAGTGAATACGGAAAAATAGTTGTTAGTAAATTAGTAAAAAGTATTTTGGAAAAAAATTTTAAAATGGTGACGGGGAGAGTAAGAGGGGTAAATAATTGGGTGATTGAAGTTGGAGGGGATGCGGTTGAAGTAATCGAGACAAAAGATTTCGAAATGATGAATAGGGAAATTGCTAAAAGGTGCGATAAATTAATAGTAATTGAGGGCGGGGAAAACAGCGGGACATTTTTGGTGGCTCAATTAGTTTTAGAAATGGGAAAAGAAGTGTGGGCAGTGCCGGGGAGAATTACTGACGAGGGGTCGGCGGCGCCCAATTG
>JAPLYY010000119.1 GCA_026395315.1 Candidatus Shapirobacteria bacterium
TGGTTTTATGGCCCAGATAGTCGGTTTAATTTTACTAATAGTGACATCAATACTGATTTTGAAACATCAATCAACTGATAATGTGGTTACTTACTGGATAAAACTATTGGTATTAAATTTTGGAATTGCTAATAGTTGGTATTTCTTGTCACCCCTGGCCGGACTGTGGTTGCTTCGGGAAGCGATTAAAAATAATTTATTTAAAGAAAAGTGGTTTTATCTGACCAGTATGGTTATGGGTGGACTGGCCTTATATCCTATTTGGATGTCTATAAAGAGTTTTAATGTGGTTAAAGAAATAAATGCCGGTGGCGGCATAATCGGGGTTAAAGGGGTGGAATTATTAATTATGGTGGTAATTTGTATAATCCTTAGGTCCAGGATAAAAACAGTATCAAAAAAACTGGCTGATGTCAGTTTTTTTACATTTACGGCGGCAAGCTATCCCATACTATTGGGAATTTACGGATTAATTGTCAAGGGATCGGTGGCTTATTATTACAACAAATCGTTGTATACCGTGGTGATTTATTTGTTGGCGCTAACGGTTTATTTAATTTTTCAGCGGATGAGCAAAGTAAAAATATTGGTAAAAGATAACCTTTATTTAATATTATTAACCGTAGTTATCTTAGGAGTGTCGCTATTAACTAAGATCGGAGAAAGAAATTCACTGTTTAGAGAAAGAAAAGTGTTTATGGATAGAGAGGTATATAACGCGATGATGGTAGCCAAGGAATCGGGATTAGATAAACAATATTATTTTGTGCCTTTTGGTAGATTTATAGATTTGATATCTTTTTATACTTATTTTGGTTATTTGCCTGATTTTTATAAAGAAAAATATCCAAATGTTGATTATCCAGGGTATCCTTGGATTTTTGAAGAGGTAAAAAGTATAAAGAGCGATAAGCCATTGATGGTTTTTGATGCTTTTACGGTTAAAGCCGAATTTTCAGAAAGCCAGAAGGCTTGGTTAAAACAAAACGAGATAAAAACTTATCCTTTGGGAGTAGAGATTGAAGGAGGAAACTGAATTTAAGCTAAAGCCGATGGTGTTGGTGGGGAATAAACCAATGCTTTGGCACATCATGAAGATGTATTCCCATTTTTAGAATAAGAAAATATAGAAAGCAAGTCTTTTTTTGTTCATTTAGTTAGACGCGGTGATACGAAAATACTTTAGTATGTTGACTGTTTTCTAGTTTTTTAATATGCCCAGTCTTTTTAAGTTTGACAATAAGATGTTCAAGAGTATTTTTTTGTATTTGGTTAAAAAAATGTGCTTCAAATATAATATTCTTAATATATTTTATTTTGTTGTTTATAAACAAATCATTGAAGACTATATATTCCGCACCTTCAATATCTATTTTTAAAAGATCAATATTTTTGGTGATATATTTTGAAAGCTTGTCGGTTTTTACTTTGAAGCATTTATGTGGTAAATTAAGATTTAGAGTAAGACCACTGTCCAAGTTTTGGATATTGTCATGTATAACATAGAAATTTGCTAAACCCTTTTGATCACTGAGGGCTATTGGAAATGTTACGACATTGTCTAGATGATTGATTTTTATATTTTTATTAAGATTTTTATAGTTTTTAGGGTCTGGCTCAAAAGCATATACCTTAAGCGTAGGATTGAAATATTTGTACCATAGAATGGTTAGTCCGATGTTTGAGCCAATATCGTAGTAATTGTGTACCTTGACAGGAAGGTAGTCTACTTTGCAGAATATTTCATTAAAAAGATAAAAAAATGTGATGTAGTTTTCAAAATAGACCGTGTAATTGAAAGAATTAATTCGAGTTTTATATATGTTTTTTTTAAAGAAATATGCAAAAAAAAGTAAAAATATAAATTTTATATAATCAACAAGTAAAAAAAATTTTTGTTTTTTGCTGATATATTTATTGAGTAAAATTCCCTTAAAACCAAAAAAAATATTGAAGACAATTTTTTGTATCATTTAGTTTGTATGGTATAAAGGCTAAAAATATCACTATTTGTTTTTGGGACTACCTCTTTTAGCGTAAAATTATTTTTTAGAAAATCAAACAATACCGGCTGATCTTGAGTGTAGACCAATGTGGTTCCAATTTTTATTTTGTTTAAATTTGGTAGTAAATATTTTTGTTGATAATCCGGAAGCAGGGTGGTCATTGGACTGGGATTGAGGGGTAAATTGGTTTTAATTTTGTTGTAAGTTATTATTTCCGTGTCAAGGAAATAACTAAGGATTAGTACATTATCTTGGGTTAAAGAATAATCTTTTTTTAACTGTTGATATTTTTGTAATGCTTCAGATAAATTTCCTCCCTTCGATGTTATGTCAATCCCGTGTAAATTATTATTAGCTATTACGAAAAATGTAACAAAAAATAGAATTATTGATATTAAATAATATTTGGATATTTTATTAATTTTTCGAGTGAAATAATAATAAACCATTACTGCTTCAAGAAAAATGTAAGGACTAATATTAACAATATTGTTTTGGTGAGAACGACTAATAAAGTAACTAAAAAGAGCCACGTTTTGAATGCTGATGAAGTTTAGAGCTAGCGCAATATTATCTTTATCTTTTTGATAAATAGAATGAAATGTTAGGATGATGCCAATTATTAGGATTAATACTGTCGTATAATAATTTCCAAAAAATGGTATTAGTAGTGATCCGTATCCATTTGTGAATACAGTGGCAT
>JAPLYY010000092.1 GCA_026395315.1 Candidatus Shapirobacteria bacterium
CAACAAGTGGATACGAATGATTATCTGGAATATCCGTATGTATAAACAAAATATTTGTGATTAAATAACTTATGACAAAAAAAAGAATATTAACTCCGGAAGAACAAAAAAAGCGGGAAGGACTAATGGCATTAAAACCGAGGGTATATGAAAAAATTCAAAATTTTGAAAAGATGGTGGATGGGGGAAAAAGTGTGGCTATTGTCAGAGTAGAGCATAGTTATCAATGTAATTTTTCCTGTGAGCATTGTTGTATTACGGAGTTGCGACAGCCGGGGATTAAACCGGCAATGATGGATCCGGAGAATATCAAGAATCTGGCAGATCAAGCTGATGCCTATGGTTTGGCCCGTTGGGTGATTACCGGTGGAGAGCCATTAATATTTGAAAATTTAGATGAGATGGTTAAGGCAATTGGGCCGGAAAGATTTTATATATCTTCCGACACCAATGGATGGTTTTTGGATGATGAGAAAGCGAAACATTTAAAAGAAATTGGGATTGATAAAGTTCAGATTAGTATCGATGGAGTTTCGCCGGCTGTACATGATGAATTTAGGAGAAAGATCGGATCACATGAAAGAGCCATGAGAGCCATAGATGCTGCTAAAAATGCGGGTTTGGCGGTTATAGTTCAAACGGTGGCAACAAGCCAAAGGTTGAGGTCGAAGGAATTTAAAGATTTTTTAAAGTTAATTAATAGTAAGGGTGTTGAGGTTTATGTGTCATTTGGAAAACCAGTCGGTGCCTGGAAAGGAGAATTTGGGGGTTTGATAACAAAAGCTAACCTAGAGTATATGAAAGAACTAGAAAAAAAATATAAAGTGTTTACTCATTTGACCCCTTCTTATGGTAATGAAGGAAGCTGTATTGCCGGATGTGGCATGGTATCAATAACAGCTGGCGGAGAAGTGACACCGTGTCCGTATATGCATATTTCAATGGGTAATGTATTAAATGAGCCATTGGAAACAATTTTGAAAAGAACCATGAGTAACAAACATTTTGGCGGTAGGGTAAATGTCTGTATGATGGCAGAGGCGGGCGAGAATGGCGGACCGGGAGAATTTTTGGAAAAATATATAGTGAGAAGAGTGTATCCTGAAGAAAAAATGCCGGTATCTCATAAAAAAGTATTTACTAAGGAAGATTATATATAGTAGTGTATTGTTTATACCTATATATAGAGTATAATTATGAATATGAGTATCAATAGGATTGAGGAAGAACCTACAGATGGATTGACTCGAGAACAAGATGAACAGCTGGTAGATCTTCTTTCGAGATGGAAAGGTGGAAGAATTTCTAATTTAGCTTTTCCGCTTGTTGCCAGATTAACTCCACAGGCCTGTGTAGAGACAGTAATTTTAAGAAGTAAAGACAATTCATTGGAAACATTATTGATTGAACGACCAACTAGTGATACTGTTTGGCCGGGTATGTTGCATAATCCCGGACAAGCGTTGAGATTGTCAGATTTTAATAGGAAAGATGGAGATCCGGTAAACGGACCTTTTGAGAGGATTCAAAAAGGTGAATTACATGCTGAGTTTGCGACTAGGCCAATTTTTGTGGGCAATGATTATAGAATGACTAAACGGGGTGCTGAAGTAGCTTTTGTACATATAGCAGAACTAAAACCCGGAACTGTAGATCGAGCTGACTATATATGGTATCCAGTGAAGGAACTGGCTAATAATGTCAAATTTATTCAACACCAAAGGAATCACATAGAGTTAGCCGCAAGGGAATATAAAAATAGATTTAATTTAGATGAGCTATAAATTAATAAAGAAAATAGATAATTGTTTAGAGGTGCTTGAAAAAGCCAAAAATACGGTAAAGGCGTTTGTGTTTGATTTTGACGGAACTTTGAAGAGCTCGGCAGAACCTGAATGTAACCCAATTGAATTAATAGAAAAAATTTTGGCGGCGGGTAAAAATGTGGGAATAGTGACAGCTTCGGGAGCATCAGCGTTAATGGGGTTGGGTAAGCAAATGAAAAATGGGTATTTAGGAATTGCCAACGGTACGGCATTATATAAGATTGACGACAGAGGATTGACAGAAATTTACAAATATCCGGTTAAAACTGAGGATATAAGTGTAATTTTAGATGCTTGGAAAAAAGTGATTAAAGAAAATGACATAAAAGAAACTGATTTAGTAGAAAAAGGGTTAAATACTTTTAGAGAGTTTTTCGTAAAAGACTGGGGAGAGTATATTCCAAAAAATATGATTGATATGGCTAAAGAATATAATGGCAGGTGCTTTGTGGAAAATATGAAGATTACTTTGGTGATGCCCAAAAAAGAGGTATTTTCTCAAGAAAAATTTGTGGCTTTAATGCAAATGGAACTGGACAAGAGTTTTGGAACAGGAAAATATATTATTGATATGGGTGATACAACTTTTGCTCATGTGACCATTTTTCCGGGGATGGTGCCAAAGTTGTCGGCTTTAAAAAGGATTCAAAAAGAATTAGGGTTGAGAGATGATGAGATAACGACTTTTGGGGATATGCCAAACGGTAATGATAAGGGTTTATTAATTGACAGCAAATTACCTTATACGTTTACAAATAAATTTGTTGAA
>JAPLYY010000064.1 GCA_026395315.1 Candidatus Shapirobacteria bacterium
TGCTAGCAACTAAAACCAGGCTTGAAGAGAAGGCAGTGAAATTAGCTCAGGAAATTGCCAGATACTTGTTGCCGGTTAATCAGTTTTCAGTGATGGACCATACTTTAAATGAATTACAATTGTTGAGATCTTTTAGAGGGAGTGCACAGGAAAATGTTAGGGACGAAACTAGGTACTTATTGGCAAAGATGATCGAAAAAATTACAGAAGGGGATAAAAGTATCTTAGAAGAACTTCGTGAACCAGTGATTTCAGCCCGCGGATATGGGACAAGTCAACAATATATTTCTGAAAATAAGGCAGAATTTGATGATTCTTTAGGTGGAAGAACTTCAAAACTGGAGTTGTTTGATCCAAGAAGCAGGGAGGTGGTAGCGAGGGCGATAAGAAATGTTTTGGGGGTGTCAAAATCGCAAATGTCGGATCACGAGGCTTTAATGAGAGCGATGGATCCAGCCCAAAATGGGCTTTTAGCTGATGTGTTTGAAACCGGGATAAACGATCCGTTGACGCAGTGTTTGCAACTGTTTAACTTTCAGTTTGCGACGGTATTATCACATTCAGGGCACTCACAAGGACAAAGACATCGGGGAGTTTCCGGAGCGGTGCCTCCAATTGAATCAATGTTTGACGGAACAGCTGATTATTTTGTACCGATGATCGTGAAGGAAGATCCAAAATTATTTGAGTGGTATCAGAAAAAAAGTGAGCAGATTTTTTACAATGTAAATAGATGTCTAGAATCGGGGATGCCAAAAAAAGCGGCGTTGATGTTAATACCAAACAGCTTTAATATCCGATTTTTTGAAACTGGTAATTTATCGCCTACTAGTTTATTTCATAAAGATAAACTGCGATTGTGTTTAAATGCTCAGGAAGAAATATTTTTTTCAGTGTTAGATCAGGTAGAACAAACAATTGCGGTGTTACCGGAAGCGAGAGTGATGCTACTAGCTCCTTGTGGGGTGAGAACGGCTGCTTTGATCCGGCCTCGTTGTCCAGAGGGAAAACGGTGGTGTGGACAACAGATTTGGGGAGAGCCAATTGAGGATTACAGAGCAGGGAGGTTGATATGAGTGAGAGAGGGAAATTTGTTGTTTTAGAGGGAATTGATGGGTCGGGAAAGGGGACACAGGTTGAATGGCTGGAAAGAAGATTAAAAATTATGGGTAAAAGAGTAAAAGTGTTTGATTTTCCCCGATACGAAGAATCAATGGCCGGAGCACTAGTGGGGCGAATGTTAACTGGTGAATTTGGTGACCCAGCGAATATCTCTCCATACTTAAGTTGTCTGCCTTATGTTTGTGATGAGGTTAGAGACAGCGATCAGATTCGAGAATGGACGGAAAACGGTGGACTAGCACTGTCAAATAGATATTTTACTTCGAATGTCCACCAGATCGGTAAACAACCCGAAGGGGAGGCGAGAGATAAATTCAGGGATTGGTTGTGGAAGTTTGGATATGAAGAAATGGGAATAAAAAAACCGGATTTAGTAGTTGCCTTGTTGGTGGATATACCGATTTGTCGGATAAATATTGAAAAGAAAGCAGCCAGAAAATATACCAATGGGCAGGGAGCGGATTTAGTGGAGAGAGATGTCAATTATCAAATTGAAGCGGCAAAAGAGTATCGAAGAACTGTGGAGGTTGATTCGAGTTGGGTGGCAATAAATTGTTGTCTAGAAGGGAAATTAATGCCCGAACAGGAAGTTCATGAATTGGTTTTTAATGAAATTCAAAGGAGAAAAATTGTTTAAAAAGAGTAGGGTGATACATTGTAAAGAAAAATAGCGATGCTAAAATAAGTCAGATTTTTAAAAATGAAAAAGATACAGTTAATCGCCGGAAAATCACACCCGGAGTTAGCCGAAGAAATTGCCAAGATATTAAAAATACCCCTAACACCGGTAGAAAGTAGATATTTTGCCGACGGAGAAATATATATCAGGATCAAAGAAAAAGTCAGGGGAAACGATGTTTATTTAATCCAAAGTATGTGTGCACCGGCTAATGACCGGTTGATGGAAACACTGATTATGATAGATGCCTTACGGCGGTCATCGGCGGGACGGATTAATTTAATTTGTCCCTACCTTTGCTACAGTCGGCAAGACCGGAAAGCGGCATCCAGAGAAGCAATTACAGCCAAATTGGTGGCTAATTTAATCACTAAGGCCGGGGTGGATAGACTGGTAACGGTTGACTTACATGCCGATCAGATTCAGGGGTTTTATGATATTCCGGTAGATCACTTTGTGGGTTATCCGCTGTTTGCCAAATATTTAAAAGATAAAAAAATGCTGGGAAATACGGTGATTGTATCCCCTGATATCGGCGGGGTGAAAAAAGCCGATAAAATGGCGGATATGCTGGGGCTGAAGCTGGCGATTATTGACAAAGTCAGAAAAGTTCATGACAAGGCTGAAGTAACTCATGTGGTGGGCGAAGTTGAGGGTAAAAGGGCGGTCATTATTGACGATGTCGTCAGTACCGGAGGGTCAATTTGTATTGCCGCAGAAATATTAAAGAAAATGGGAGCAAAAGAGGTGATTGCCTGCGTTACCCACGGGGTATTGTCGGGTAATCCTAAAGAATTATTTGATAACAGTGCTGTCGATCAGATATTGCTGACCAATTCAATTCCGATACCGGAGGAAAAGATTTCTAAAAAAATGAAAATAATTTCTCTGGGACCTTTATTGGCGAAGATAATAAAAAGGATTTCCAGGGAAAGATCGCTAGGAGAGTTGTTTACTTGGGAAGATAAAAGCCAAGCGTTGTAAAAAATATGGAGAACATTATTAAAAGAGCCGGCTGTTTTGTTGGGGATGAAGAAGACTTAAGGGACATAGAAGCATTGTGTGAAAATAATAATTGCAGGTTTAATTTGGATTGTATTTGGAAAAAAGACCGGACTGAATTGTCATCGCATTTAGGAGAGGATGAAAATAAAACTGAAGCATTAGGAACAGGAAAAGGGTAAAATAGGGGATGGATAAAATATTTGAATTGATTGAGCAGGAAGAAAAATATCAGGCAGAGACGGTACGGTTAATCCCGAGTGAGAATTTTGCCTCGGAAGCAGTAAGGGCGGCTTTAGGGTCGGGGTTAACGAATAAATATGCTGAAGGATATCCGGGTAAGAGATATTATCAGGGAAATAAAATTATTGACGAAATTGAAAATTTGGCCATAGAAAGAGGTAAAAAACTATTTGGAGTGGAGCATCTTAATGTCCAATCTTATTCCGGCAGTCCGGCTAACAGTGCAGTGTTGATGGCGTTGGTAGAACCAGGAGAAAAGATTTGTGGGATGAAATTAAGCGCCGGAGGACATTTGACCCACGGACATCCGAGAATTACCTTTTCGGGAAAATATTTTGACTCCGCACAGTATGATGTAGATAGTGAGGGTCGAATTGATTATGAACAGTTAGTTGAATTTGTTAAAACAGAGAAACCGAAACTAATTTTTGCCGGGACGACAGCCTACCCGTGGATTTTGGATTGGAAAAAATTCAGAGAAATTGCCGACTCAGTAGGAGCGTGGCTGGTAGCCGACATTTCACATATTTCGGGGTTGACAGTGACTGGTGTCCATCCCAGCCCGAATGAATATGTTGACATGGTAACGTCAACGACTCATAAAATGTTGCGGGGGCCACGGGGGGCAGTAATCGGAGTCACAAAAAGGGGGATATCCTCCGCCAAAGGCTTCGGAATACTTGATTTAGAAAAAAGAATTGATCGGGCGGTTTTCCCCGGGTTACAAGGTGGGCCGCACATGAATACAATTGCGGCAATGGCGGTGGCTTTCGAGGAAGATATACAACCTGAATATAAAAATTATACGGAACAAGTAGCAAAAAACGCCAAGGCGTTGGCTGAAAGCCTAAAGTCTAAAGGTCTAAGGGTGTATGGAACGGAAAATCATTTGATGATAGTGGACTGTGGGTTGGAAAAAGGCAAAGAGGCGGCGGTAAAATTAGAGGAAGCAGGCATTATTGTTAATGCCAATACTATTCCGCATGACCAGGGTAGTCCGTTTAGGCCGTCGGGAATACGATTGGGGACACCGGCGATGACAACTAAGGGGTGGAAAGAAAAGGAGTTTGAAGAAGTGGGGAAGAGAATAGGAGCAATAATAAAAAATTAAAGTGGACGATTGCCGTCGAGAGTGTTGATGATGAGGCGGCGGAGGATTTCAGTAAAATCGATACCGTAGAGGGCGAGAACACTGCTGATAGCACAACCACTTTCTTTGGGGCCTAAAGCCGGGTTGGCGTTGCAATCAATAAAATAATGACGGCCGCTGTCGTCGACGCGGATGTCGAATTTGGCATAATCCTCCATTTTGAGGATGTCGAAGGCCAGTTTAATCGTTTTTTTAATCGGATCGGGAAGGCGATATTTTTTGTAGGTAATGAGGTGACCTTCGTCAAGCCAATTGGCTTCAAAACTAACGATTTTGTGTTTACCAACGTCTTTCCGGAAGATTTTTTGGCCGGTGTAAATTTTGGTATTGGAGCCTTCAAGGAGAATGACGGTAATTTCTTTGCCGGCAATGTATTCTTCAACCAGAACCGGTTGGTGATAGGTGGAGATAAGAAAATCAAGCCGCTTTCTAAGTTTTTTTTCGGTATAGCAGATGGCTGAGTCGTTAATTTCAACACCGCCATGGATTTCATTGAGTTTGGCAATCAGGGGGTAATCAAGATTGGAGTTGATGACATCATTAACATCGGTGACCAGCTGATATTTGGGAGTGGTAATGCCGTATTGATAAAGAAGGTTTTTAGTAAAAAACTTGTTGGAATCGATGGTTTTGCCCATGATGCCGGTACCGGTGTAAGGGAGATTGAGTAGTTCAAGTGAGGCGGGAATAGAGGCGGAAAGATATTCTTTGCCATAAATAGAGTCGACAAGGTTGATGACAAAATGGGGAGAGAATTTTTTGATGTTTTGGGAAAGATTGGAGTCACCAGGGAAAAGACCAACTTCATAATGAAGATCCCTGAGGATTTGGCTGACCAGTTGAGCGCGGGGATAAACTTCAGCTTCGGTAAGATATTGCTCGTCGGTGGGGAAGTACTCCCGTTTGGCGTCGGAATAGAGGATAGCAATTTTCACGGGCAACCTGCCAGGGTCATCAGCATCTTTTTTCATGGGTAGTTGAGAATATAGAAGGTTTGAGGAGAAAAAGAAAGGAGGTGATTAAGAGAGTGGAACTTAAGTACTGGAAAAGTACTGGATTTGGTACTATAATTAATTCATGGAAACAAAACAAAGTCAGATAAAAATTAATCTACCGCTTAAGTTAAAGAAAAAGATTGAAAAAAGAGCAGAAGAATACGATATGACTATCGCTGTATATATGATACATTTAATTGTGATGGACATAAAGTATGGAAATATTCCGGTCATGGAACCGTCAGAAGGATCAAAGAAAGCATTTCGCGAAGCGTTAAAAGAAGAAAAAGAGGGAAAGTTAAAAGAAATTAAAAATATAAAAGAGTTTTTTGATAATATTAGTAAGTGAAGGTAGTATATTCGGCGAGATTTAGTAAAAAATTAGGAGAGATTTCAAAAAAGAATAGAGAATTAGCAAAAGATATTGCTGATGTGGTTCAAGCACTAATTGATAATCCTAAGGATAAAGGATTGAGGGTCCATAAATTGAGAGATGATCTGGGTGATTATTATAGTGCTTCGGTAACCGAAAGTATTAGAATTGTGTTTTATAATAAGGAAAATTTTTTAGTGTTGGTTAATTTAGGAACACATGAAGATGTATATAAGGAGAATTAGTCTTGGCGAATAATCCAGATAATAGTGGCTATAAGCAGGCCGAAACCAAGAAACTCGAGTAGTTGGGGCCAGAAGAGAATATAGATAGTTTGGTTAGAAATATTACTAATTTGCCAGCCGTTAGCCCAATTATTAACCAGAACATGGGGTAGAAGGTGGTTGCCGGAGATTGCCAGCCAGCCGGGGGAGAAGGATTGATAAAGAGTTAAGTAGGTATCTGGTGGGGAAGAAGGGTTTAAGGAAACTTTTATTAGCGAGTTATTGGGAAAAATTGGTTTAAAACTGACAGGGAATGGAGTATTTAGGGTGCTATTAGAAGTTGCAAAAAGGCCAAGAGGCAGAGTAGAGATGCTGAGGTCAGAAATTTGGTTGACAGAGGGAACACCGGCGAGAGAGACGGAATTGAGGCTAAGAGTGTAGCCGTCGAAATCATTGTCGGTGGCAGGGATGAGGTAGTAATCCCAGGCAAGACTGGGATTTTTAGTCGGTTGATCCTCAATAGTACAAAGACCGGTATAAGAATTACGGAAACAGAAGCGGAGGGGGAGTCCTGAGGTATATTTTGTTTTTAAGCCTAATAAATAAGGTTGATTGTGGGGTAGATTGAGTTGTAATTCTAGACCTTGGGTGGAGTTAAGGGCACTAACCCGGAGAGAATTATTAACAATTTTAAGGTTGGTATTGGTGGATTTTGGGGGGTAAAGGTCAGTAGCAGTGTAATTAATGAAACTTGATGAGGAAGCCACATCGAGGGCGGATAAATTGACGGTATTGGTATCGGTGAGGAAATTACGGTGGGGATAGATAATATCTTTTGACGTGCCGGTGAGGTAATCATTGCTGGAATATTGAAGATCAAAATAACTTTTTTGGTAAGCTGGGCTGACGAAATTGGTAATTTGTTGTAGTTTGACTATGTTAGTATTAGATTTTACTTCATAAAGATAAATTGAGCCAAACTGTTTAACTAATGTCAGTGGGCTATTATCTAATAGCCGTTGGGTTTCAAATTTGAAAGTGATTTGGTCGCGGTTTTTGGGGGAGGTGGGGATGACGGATTGATCCCAAAGAATATAAGTAACGTTGTATTTATGAAGAGAGTTGAAAAATCTGGCGGAGTTATTGGCATAAAGCGAATAGTAAAATTCACGGTAGGCTTCTTCATTTTTTACTTCCCAACGATCAGAATCCCGGTCAAGCAGACTTTGAGGAATTCCAAACCAGAGAAAACCGGAACCCTGATAACCCCAGGAATAATATTGCCAGCCGGTGGGTTCGTTGAGAGGCAAGGAAAGAATCCGACCGGGGTTTTGTTGATTTAAATATTGGTAGAGTTGAAAATATTGGTTAGGAATCTGGGTGCGGACAATCGGGGAAATGAGTTGGCCTTGGAAATAGGGATAGCAATAAATAAAAAGACTGATGATCAATACAATGGAGATTGTTTTATAAGATTTAAAAATTTTAAAGATTAAGGTCAAAGTAACGGCGAGATACAAACTAACGGCAAAGGTAAACAAAGCGGAAACTTTGGTAAAGATGAAGCGGAAGAGTTCCTGAAAGAGAGGAATTTTGAGTAAGAGGTCAAAGGGGATACGAATGATGGGGGTGGAATTGGCCAGAAGGAGAAAAGGGATGATAAAGATAGGACTCAGAGAAATCAGAATTTTATTTTTAGTGATAAAGGCAATTATTAAACCGGTGAAAGAAAGTAAAAATAAGATATTGCCAATAATTTGGACATCAATGTTGCCAAGATGTTGATCCCAAACTTGGGATAAAGGTTGGGAGTTTTTGCGGGTAAAATTGTACTCATCCCAGTCGAAATAGAAGCCTTTGATTAGAAAAGTATCGGCCAGGGTGCCGGTGGCCCGGTTTTGGAGGAGGAATTCCTGGGAATGAAGGCGGTTTTGGGTATTATTGATTGGATTTTGGGAAGAAGTGAGAGTGTAATAAATATTGGGTAGTAGCCAGAAGGAATTAATAAAGAGGGTAACTATAAATAGATGAAAAGCTAAACGCGGATGGTGACTTAAAATTAAAAATAAAGTATAGACGACGAAAAAGGCATACCAAAGCTGGGCGGCATAGGCCTGGGGAGTGGAAAGTAAAGTCAAAAAGCCAAAAGCCAAAAGCCTAAATTTGGTTGGATGATGAAGATACTTTAAGGAAAACAAAAAAATGAAGGGTAAAAAGGCCCATTGGGTGGGAAACATTTCAAAGGGAACTAAAAACTGCTGAAGGGTACCGAGATTAAAAAGATAAAAAAGAGCGGATATAAAAGCGACCAAACGATTTTTGAAAAGATGTTTGATTAAAAAATAAAAACCAAGAGGGCCAAGAATGAGACAAAGAAAAATATAGGAATAGCGGAGGAAGGATAA
>JAPLYY010000039.1 GCA_026395315.1 Candidatus Shapirobacteria bacterium
TTATCGATGACTTCCCAAAGGCAGTGATGTAAACCGTTGATATCGGTTGATCCAATATACATAGCGGGACGCTTGCGGACCGGTTCCAGACCTTCAAGGACAACAATTTGTTCAGAAGTGTATTTTTGAGTGTCAACCATAAAGATTTATCCAATGTTTGGATATAAATTAATTATAGTCGGTAAAAATAGCTTTGCAATAGGCAAAATATATGGAAAGACAGGCAAATATAACTAGATTAAACTATATCAAATTATAGGTTTTTAAAGTAGTTTATTGACGATATCATAGGTAATAATTGAGGCGGAGACGAGAACATTTAAGCTTTTATTGATGCCGTGCATGGGAATCTCGACGATTTGATCACAGAGGGCCAAGGTTTCGGCAGAAATACCATTGGCTTCAGAACCTAGAACTAAAGCGACGGGTTTGGTATATTTAGCTTTGAGATAATTAATACTATTTTTAGCCTGTTCGACGGCAGTTATTTGATAACCATTTTGTTTTAATTTCTTAAGGCAATCCCCTACTGCTAAACAATTTTCCCAGGGAATCCATTTCCAGGTACCAATGGAACTGCGGTGAATTTTTAAATTGGGCGGAGTGACGACGGGACCACAAAGAATTAATTTTTCGGCAGCAATGGCATCGGCCAGACGAAAAAATGTGCCAATGTTGTAGGTATCAAGAACATTATCCAGAACAATAATGATGGGATTGCGTTTAAGGTCTTTTTGTAATTTTTGTGAATCCCCGACTCTACTGGCCCGAAGCTGATGGGAATTTAGTTTAATCACAAACCTTATTAGTTGCCGCAAGCGCCGGCGGCGGGAGCGGCACCGGTTAAGTCTTTAAGAGCGGTTTTACACTCATTGGGGGACTTATTAAAGGAAGCGCAAATGGCAGTTTTGATGACGTTGGGGCTGCGGAATTGATCTTGGGTAGCGACTTTGTCACCAATTTTAAGTGTACCTTTGCCATCTTGAGTATAGGCAGATTCCGGGGGGAAAACCACATCATTGATCAAAACTGTCGGAGATCCCTGAACTTTATATTGGGTAGTGGCGGCAATTTCTTTTTCAATTAAGTTAACGGCTTGAGTGTTAAAACACTCGGTAATTTTGGTGGCATCTAAACCGGCTTTTTGAGCCTGTTCGGTCCAGCAACTATCGGCGTTTTGGGCAGTACAATTTTTGTTGACGTTACCAACGAAATCCCACCATTGTTTTTTATCAGTGGTTTGATTCCAAGCACAGATTTCCCGGACATCCTGAGTGGCTTCCTGGCGGCCGTGGAGTGAAGCGTAAAAAGCATTACCGGCTTTAATGTAGCCGGTTTCGTCTTTACATTTGGTGACATCGGCAGTAATAGTGGTTTTGCATTCGGCTTCAGTTTTAAAATAACCACTGGTGACGTAAGTGGAACACTTGGTAATGTCGCCGGAGCTGGTAGCACAGAAGCTGTTAAGATCGGTGACTTTTTCGAAAATATAATGAGGGGTGATATCGACTTTAGAACCGAGTAAATCAAAAACAGGGCGGAGAGAATCTTCCATTTGATTGCCGTAGGGACAAAAACTCATGACAAAGAATTTGAGTTCAGGTTTATTGGTTTTAGAGGCAGCAAAAATAGCGGTAGCGGCAGTTGTCGGGACGGCAACAGTGCCGGTAGATTTTAATTTAACATAAGAAAAACCGGCAAAAAAGGATACGGCAACTAAAAGAATAGAGAAGAAAATAACCCCGGTGGTGGGGATTTGTAAATAGCGGGTTTCGGTTTCTTTTTTCATAGTAAGTAAGAGAATATCACGGCTCGTCAACTATTGAAATAGCGGTAACCGGGCAGGAGTCGACAGCTGATTTAGTTTTATCGTTAATTTCCGCGGGTTGTTGTTTTACTATCGCTTTGTAACTGGTGGTATCGAGTTCGAAAGTATCCGGGTCAATTAAGCAACAGGTATTACAACCGATACATTTGTTGGGGTCAACTTTAATTTTGGTCATAGAGCTTTATTATATCAGAGGTTCAAGGTCGTGGTTTTTTAAATGCATTTTGTAAAATTCACCTGATTCAATAATGGCTCTGAATACCATATTAATACGATCTTCAGCTCCGGGGAGGTCAATATTTTTTAGGTTTCCGGGAAAATAATGGAAGATTTCGTTGCGGCCGTATTTCCAGGCGGTCCATAGAATTTCGGCTAGTTCTTCGCCTTTTTCGTCGAGATCGATTAATTTTTGATAAATGGAAAAGCGCTTGTAGCGAAGAGAGGGGTTGAGGGTTTTACCGACCCGAAAACGATCGCTTTTGTAGGCGTAGTCATCAATGATATTAATCCGGAGGAAAAAATCCTTGAGATAACCCTCATAGGCTTTAGATACGGGTGAAACCAGAAAAGAATAGTCACTGATGTGGTCAAATTTTTGGAGACGGTTAAGGATAATGGCAACATCGGCAATTAAATTTTTTTGTTCAGGGCCGAAGAGATATTTATCAACTTCAGCAAAAAGTTCGGGGGTGAGCTCGTTCATTAGTAAGATTTAATCAGAAGGAGGGTAAAAATAAAACAAAGTACCGCGAAGAAAATAATATATTTACCTAAAAATTGGACAGAAAGTTGTTTTGATTCGCGGGCAAACAGCCAGTTCTGAAGGTGTTTTTTGTCAGAGCGGTAATCTTCGATTTCATCAACTAAAAGATGAATATTAAGGCTGAGAATCAGGCCTTTGATAAAGATATTACTGGAGCTGGTGAAGACAAAAATGGAGATAATGGCCAGGACGACTTGGAAAAAATAGTGATGAAAAATCAGGCTGATATGCTGTTTGTGGGTAGATTCGAGCAATTTTAACAGAGATATAAAATCAGACTTTTTGTAGGCAATTTGAGCTAAGCGGCTTTCTTCAGTGTTGGGGTTGAGGTAGAGCCAGTAAATCAGATGATCGACATCGAGTAAAAAAGCGCCCCAGGCCAGGCCAAAAAAGAGATAAACAAAGTTGTACCAAGGGGTTTTGGCAAAGATCCAAAAAATGGAGGTGACTGCAAAAATAATCAGGAGCGGAGTAAAATGCCGCCGTAATTCTTCTTTCACTAAATAATAATAGCAGAAAAATCAATCCCTCTAAATCTCCCTTTAACAAGGGAGACTTACTCGTATCTTAAAGCTTCGATGGGAGAGAGTTTGCTGGCGCGGCGGGCTGGAGCAACGCCAAAAATAACACCGACAAGCGAGGAGACACCAAAGGCCAGAGTGATTGACTGAATGGTAATCCGGGCGGGAAAAAAGTTATTGATAGCTAATGTTCCCAAAGTACCCAAGAGAATTCCGATAAGTCCACCAATGGCTGATAAGATAACGGCCTCAAAAAGAAATTGTAATAATATGGCCCGGGGATAAGCACCAATGGCTTTACGTAAACCAATTTCCCGGGTCCGTTCAGTAACAGTGACCAGCATAATATTCATAATGCCGATACCGCCGACAATGAGGGAAATGGCGGCAATGCCGGTTAGGGCAACGGTGAGAGTGCTGATAATGGAATTGATTGAACTAAGCAATTGTGAAGAATCAAAAACAGTGAAGGCATCTTTGTCATAAACTTTTAATAAAATATTGGTGACAATTTTTTTGGCAGGCTCGACATCTTCTTTGGTGGGAGTTTTGATAAGCATTTCCTGAATATTTTGATTGCCGGATAGGTCGTGGGCAATACCGATAGGAATGTATGATTGACTGTCAGTGTCGGGGCCGCCAAAAGAACTGCCTTTTTTATCGTTGATGCCAACAACTTTGAACGTCTTTCCTTTGATAATTATTTTTTTGCCTAAACCGTTACCACTGGGAAAAAGATCGGAGGCAATTTTACTACCCAGAACAATAACGTTACTTTTTTTCGACTCTTCTTCAGGAGTAAAAACACGACCATTGCCAGAACTAGGAATGTTGTTCATGGCAGTAGCATATTGATAAGTGGATCCGGCGATAGTCATGTTTTTTTTGGTGATAGTATTGGATTTGATATCAGCCATCAGGATGGATACGGGGACAATAGTGTAGCCTTTGAGACCACGTTTAAGATCATTGATATTTTTTTCAGTAAAACTGGTGGTGATTAGCCGCCCGCCACCACCACTTTGATTAAATCCACCGTTGTCGTTGAATATTTTACCCGGAGCTATAAAAATAGTGTTGGTACCAAGACTTTCAAATTGCTGATCAATATAAATTGACAAACCATTACCAATTGAGGTGAGTAAAATGACAGAAGTGACGCCGATGATAATACCAAGCGAAGTGAGAATAGTCCGGCTTTTATTTTTGAGGATAGAGCGAACACTGGAATGGAGCAGATCACTAATTGATGGCTTGATGTTGAACATATTAAGATATTTTGCCGTCTTTAATGATAATAATCCGTTGGGCCTGTTTGGCCAGTTCCAGGTCATGGGTGACCAGGACGATAGTCCGGCCTTCATTTTCGTGGAGATGGTGAAATAAAGCCATTATTTCTTTACCTGATTTGGAATCGAGATTGCCGGTGGGTTCGTCGGCTAAGATAATTTTAGGGTCATTGATTAAAGCCCGGGCGATGGCAACCCGTTGTTGCTGGCCGCCGGAGAGCTGGGCAGGAGTGTTTTTTAATTTGTCCTGAAGGTTGACTTTGGTTAACATTTCTACTGCCAGAGCCTGATGTTTGGATTTGGGAATATCGGAATAAAGTAATGGCAGGGTGACATTCTCAACGGCCGATGTTTTGGCTAAAAGATTGAATTGTTGAAATACAAAACCCAGGGTAACGTTACGGATTTTGGCCATTTCGGTTTCTTTAAGATGGGAAATATTCTGACCTTCTAACAGGACTTGTCCTGAAGAGGGGTTATCTAAAAGTCCGATGATGTGCATTAAAGTTGACTTACCGGAGCCGGACGGGCCGGTAATGGAAATAAATTCACCTTTGTAAATTTTAAGGGAAACGCCATCGAGAGCGTTAAAAGTAGTGTTGCCAGAGGTATAACTTTTGACGACGTCAACCAATTCCAGAACTATCGGGAGATTACTATTTAATTTTGATGACGATAGTTTCATTGCCGGTTAAGCCTGATAACACTTCAACGTCGGTGTCGGTTTCGATGCCGGTGGTGATATTTTGACGGGTCAACTCCGATCCTGATTTGAGAAAGACATATGATTGGCCGTTGTCATCGTAGACAGCATCGAGAGGGATCGTGAGAGCCTGGGCCGATTTTTTAATAAAAATGGAGGCGTCACCATTCATACCCAGACGATATTTTAAATCCTGATTATCAAGGGGAATGGCAAACCGGACCTCGTAGACAGTTGAAGATTGTCCGGTAATGGGCGCAAAAGAAATATAATCTATTTTGGCATTGATGGGAGTATCAGGGAAACTATCGAGTTTGATCTGAGTATTATTACCTAAAGCAATCTGGGTAACGACGCTTTCGTCGGCTTCAGAAGTGAAATAAATAGTATTGGGGTCAACAATAGTAAAAGTGGCTGAGGCAGGAGTAATATTGGCGCCGGCAATAGGTTGATCCAAACTGACGACAACGCCGGTAATGGGAGAGACCAGAGTAGATTCTTTGGTGGCCATGTCGGCAATTTCGTAATTGATGACCGTATTATCAAGTGAATATTGGGTGCGGTTGAGAATTCTTTGGATAGTGTCGGAGATGACCAGATCTTTGTATTTGTCTTGAGTATCCCAAAATTGACTTAACTGAGTGCGGTAGTTATTAAACTGAGATTGAAGTGATTTTTTAAGCTCCTGTTGATCGAGGCTGGCGATGGCTTGATATTTTTTAACTTTATCACCGATTTTAACCCCGACCCAAACTAGCTTTCCTGAATTTTGAAAACGTAAATTAGCCACACCACTGGCGCTAATTGATCCAGCGAGAGTGATTTGATCGGTAATGTCCTGGCGGGTGGGAGTGACTAATTTATCTTTTTTGGCATCGTATTTAACGGCGGTAGGTTTAGCTGACTGGGCAGTGATTTTGATATATCCGGCAGAAATACCCAAAAATGCGGCTAAAAGTAAAAGAATAAGTAAATATTTTTTCATAAACTATATATTATACTATATCTTTCAATTGCTTCAGTTTCCACATAAACAATTTGGCTTTGGATTTGATGGTGTGGGGAGACTGGTCTTTAATAAAGTTGTGGGCCTCTTCGAGAATTTGCTTATCGGTATTTTTAGCCAGGCGAATATAGAGCGATTTGTGGTTCCAATCGTCAAGTTCTTCGGCTAA
>JAPLYY010000045.1 GCA_026395315.1 Candidatus Shapirobacteria bacterium
TTAGTATCTCTACTGCCGGTATTATTGAAGGTATTAATAAGTTCACAAAACTTAATACTGAAATTAATTTAGCCATCTCTCTCCATAGCGCCGATCAGCCAACTCGCGAATCGATTATGCCCATTGCCAAAACCAATCCATTACCGGAGCTCAAAGAAGCCGTTTTGAATTATGCCAATACCACCCGTCGTCAGGTATTTTTTGAATACGCCTTAATCAAGAATATTAATGATTCGCCCAAAGCTCTAAATCAATTGATTAGTTTCATAAAATCCAGCCGTCTATTTTATCTGAACTTAATTCCACTCAATCCAATCAATGGGGGATTGATCCCTTCCGATAAATTAAACTTATTTCAAACTGCTTTGGACAAAGAGGGAGTCAGTTATTCTGTCCGCCGCACCTTTGGTGTCGACATCGATTCCGCCTGCGGCCAACTTATAGTTAACCAATAACAAATATTTTTCTAAGTATGTCCTCCTTTTTCAAGGGAGGATGTCCTGAGTTTATCGAAGGACAGGTGGGTTTTGAACAGGTATAATACTCCATATGTTAATTGATGAAGTTCATGTTTTTATCAAAGCCGGTAATGGCGGGCGGGGCATGGTCCACATGTACCGCGATAAAATGCGTCCCAAAGGCGGCCCTGACGGCGGTGACGGCGGTGACGGCGGTGACGTTATTTTTAAAGCGGTTTCTGATATTAGTGCCCTCAATATATTTCGTCATCAAACCAAATTTATCGCTGAAAACGGTTTTCCCGGCGGGAAAAACCAGATGACCGGCCACAATGGTGCTGATTTAACTTTAGAAATACCCATTGGCTCAGTCATAAAATTCGACGATGGTACGGAAAAAGAGTTAACTCATGTTGATCAAACTTTTTTAGTTGCCAAAGGCGGCAAAGGTGGTCATGGTAATTATCATTATCGTTCCTCAACTAACCAGCAACCTGATCAATTTCAACCCGGTCAACCTACTGAAGTTATAAACATTTTTATTCAGCTAAAATTAATCGCCGATATTGGTTTAGTTGGTTTACCCAACGCCGGCAAAACCTCTCTTTTAAATGAATTAACCCCGGCCCATGCCAAAGTCGCCGATTATCCCTTTACTACTCTGGAACCAAATCTGGGTGTTACTAAAGGTGGCCGGATTATTGCCGATATTCCCGGATTAATTGAAGGTGCTTCCACTGGCAAAGGCTTGGGTTTTAAATTCCTAAAACACATCGAAAGAACCCAAATAATTGTTCATTGTTTGGCCTGCGACTCACCCAATCCTTTAGCTGACTATAAAAAAATTCGCACCGAATTGGAAAATTACAGTTCGATTTTAGTTTCCAAACCGGAAATAATTGTTTTAACCAAATCCGATCTGCTGGATAATCCCAAAGATATTGCTAAACTCAAAAAACTTACCAAAGCTACCCTAGCCACCTCAATCATCGACCCCGATTCAATCAAGAAACTCAACGATTTAATCGCTAAAAGGCTCAAATAATTTCAACAGAAAATAAAAGTTCCCCTTGCCCTGTCAAGGGAAAGGGGTCAGGGGTTAGGGTTTAAGCTAACGCCTTTTTAACCTTTTCCCAGTCCTTCTTTAAATATTTTGCCAATTTTTCCGCTCCGTCCTTAGTTGACACCATATCAGTTTTAAAATCGGCCACGACATCATCAACGACTTTGACATACTTGTCTCTATCAATTTCCTTTCCGGTTGTTTTGAGTAGAGCCACTTTTCCCATTAACGTATTCCGGACTTCTTCATATTTTCTTTTAGCCTCTTCGGTGGTTTCACCATAAATGTCCTTTAATCTGGCTTGTGATTCTTTTACCTCAGTTTTAACACTCTTGGCCAGATCTGCCGCCATTTTACTGATTTGTTCCCGGGTTTCTTTACCTGATTTGGGAGCTAGTAATAAACCTCCGACTGCCCCGGCCGCTGCCCCAAATAACCCTGCTAAAAATACATTTATTCCTTTTGCCATATCTAAAATCTAAGTTAATTTATAACTATTGACAATCCAATGGCTATTATGACAGCTTTTCCATCCAATGTCGATCTGTTACTACAGTTAATTCCAAAAATATTTTCCGGCTGGACATCAATTCCAGTTCTTTTCTGGCATTAAAGCCGATTTCTTTTATTTTATTGCCTCCCGCCCCAATAATAATTTTTTTATATCGGTCGCTGTCAGTGATAATATTTGCCTTAATTAGTATCAGTTTTCTTTTATCCTGAATTTTTTCTACCTCGACATTAACACTGTAGGGGATTTCGTCCCTTAAAAATAAATAGGCTTTCTCCCTAATTATCTCAGACACAAATTCTTTCGAATCCATCGAGATTTTTGGTTTGCCTTCGGGATTAATAATTTCCACTTGTTGTTTGGCTTTAACTTCATCTTCTTCCGGTAACAATTCCATAATCAACTTGATTAAGCCCTTAATTCCAATCTCTTTAATCGCGCTGACTTTAATTGATTTGTCAAATTCGTCTTCTAGATATTCATAGTCGGCCAAATGATCTTTGCTACCGACAGCCGCGTCAATTTTATTAAACACCAATATTTTTTTGGCTGTTGATTTTCTGATTAAACCAATGACCTTATTTTCTTCCTCATTTTTTGGCCTCGAGATATCCACCACCATGATCAATACGTCAGCCACTCCAGTTTCCCTGGGTGCTTCCTGGTTAACTCTCTGTCCCATTAAATCATCGATCTTGCCGATAATTCCCGGCGTGTCAGAGAAAATAATTTTACCAATCTCATTTTCAAACACCACCCGTGATACTTTTCGGGTAGTTTGGGGTAAATGAGAGGTAATCGCCACTTTTTGCTGCATGATGGCGTTCAGCAAGGTCGACTTACCCGTGTTGGGTCGCCCCAAAATGACCACCCGTCCAAATTTAATCATATTTATCATCTACGGTATTTTACCCTAAAACATCAGATAAATGTGGTTTTTATATATTTGTATTTTCTGTAACAAAGAGATACAATTCACACATAATAGTTTAAAAATATTATGCCTCTCATGATAGATATTGAAGTTACCGACAAAAAAAATAATATATATACCGCCGAATACGTACCTCCGAAAAAGATGGAAAGACAGGGTTCTTTTAGGGTTGTTAATTTAGGTGAAAAAACAATAATAATTGATACTAAATTTCAT
>JAPLYY010000125.1 GCA_026395315.1 Candidatus Shapirobacteria bacterium
GTGATTGGACCTCGGCTAAATAATTCTTCTCTTCGGGAGTATTAAGTGAAACAACAGCGGTGTTGAGGGGAGTACCAAAATGCTGAACTACCAGGGTAGTTTTAACGCCGTTTAGAGTACCGTTAACGACACCAATACCAATTTCCTGGTATTTACTGTTGATAATGTTGGCCTTGTGGGTGGGAGAATTCATCCAGGCTTTCATGACACTGTTGGTATCATAAAAGTCTTTGGCTAAATTTTCCCCGGCAACTGAGTATTGGTAACCAGCTGACCGGAAAAAATCCCAAGGTGTTTTACCTGAAGGTGAATTATGAGCCCAATAATTACTGGCAAACATATCCTGACCCTTGGCGGTGGCTGATTCGGAGAGGACTGGATTGTAATGTAAAATAGGCAGACCGGCTTTCTGACGCTCATCGTTGGTTAAATCGTAAACTTTTTGGGCGGTAATTTCGGAAGAATAGCCCAAGACCCCAGGTTTAACGATAGTAATCAGTTTCAAAAAAGATTGATTGAGAAGATAGAGAAAAACGAATCCCAGCAAAAATGCCGGCTGGAGTAATAAAGCCCGGTGATTATTTTTTTCGTGGGGTAAAATGTATAAAAGAATTTTCTTCACAGTTCAGTATAGCGGTATTTACGCCAGAGAGGCAAAATAATATATTTAATTGTCAATAAACCAAGAGAAATTCCCAACAGATCAATCAAAGTATCGGTAAATTTACTGGTCCGACCGGGGGTAAACAATTGATGAATTTCGTCGGTGCAGGCGTATAAATAAGCCGTAATTATGGCTGATTTATATTTGGTATAAGCCCATAAGAGCAGAATGCCAAGAACGGCGTACTCAATCAAATGAAAAGATTTTAAAATAACAAATCTTTCAGTATAGGTACCGGGAACACCGGTAGTTTGCTGGGCGGAAAAATAAAAGATAACAACCATCCAGATGATTGAGGGTACAAAACGAATTATTTTTTTCATCGTCGTCTGAATTTTATTTTAGAGAAAATTAGGGGAATAAGCAAAAGACCGGCACCAAGAATAATGAAAATGGTGGGGATGAGATTAGGAGAAAAAGTTTTAGTTTTAATAGTGGGAGTAGGAGAGGGTGATAATAAATCAGAAGAACCGAGAACTTGACTATTGGGATCATCGGTGGGAAGAGGTTCGTTGGAAGGTGAGGGATTGTCGGTGGGTAAAGGGGTAATTGTGGGAAAAGGAGAGGGGGTTGAAGTGGAGGTGGGAGTGACAGAGGGAAATAATGAAGGGATGGTTGTGGGAGTGATTTCGAAGATATCAATATTTTTGTACGAGGAATAATAATCGTTACCGGAAGATATTTCTTTGGCCTTGACGATTATTTTATATTGACCGGCAGGTTTGTCTGTTTTAGCACGGAGAGTTAAGTTCTGATTAATGTGGCCAGTAGTATCGGTAACAAATTTGGGCATTTTATCCCAGTCACCATTATAGCCATTTTGCCAATTATTATTGCTTATT
>JAPLYY010000080.1 GCA_026395315.1 Candidatus Shapirobacteria bacterium
TTTATATAAATTGATAATTGGGGAAGTAAAAGCTACAAAATCATCACTTGGTTAGGCTTTGAATCAAGTTAATAAGTATTCTTTCACAAATTTACCAGACGAAGTGTTTACAATTATCCCCGACGTTAATAATAACGGAGATAAAAAAATTGGTGAATTTTATATTGAAAATCACCAATTAAAATGTAATGTCAAAGAACTTGATCTAGAAAAAAACTTGGAATACCGAATAACTGATAATGAATGGATGGACAATTACCTAAAAATTTTATTATTAGGTAATGTACCTTTTGGGGATATTTTGAATAAAATTGAGCAACACAGGGTATTTACTAAACAGAATTTACTACCAAAATATCAGGCCCACCACCTACTAGATTGTTTTATTACTATGTCAAATGAGGATTTTTATAGTTTTATTAGTAAATATATATAATGGCATACACTAGTGACCTTAGGGTAAAAAATTTGATTAAAGATGTTGACTTAGAGGTTAGAAAACTCCTTAGACCATTTGGATTAGAAGATAAACTCTACTTGAGAAGTTTCGATGAATCAAATGAGGATTCTAGAATGTGGGATAAGGGTGGTTTATCTTTTAATGACCCTGAAACTGGGTTAGTACTTGGCTCAAATGATTCCGGATGGTTTATTGATAACGCGGTGCCTTTAGTAATTGTTGAGGGAACATTTGGCACCGAAAGGGGTCAATTCGGTGACGGTCAATTAAACAGATTCAGTCATTCTCTGAGTGTGGCAATGAATGGTTATATTGGAGTAACTTTAGTCCCATTGGTGGGTCAATCATTTATTAAAAAAGGCAAAAAAAACGACATTCTTTGTAAGAAGATAAATTTTTCAAACGGATTGATACACAAAGGAATGTTAACTGGCGCAATCAATTGCAATTCTTTATACGATGGTAAATATTTGATTGTAGATCCTTATGAAGAATCTGAACTTAAATCTTTGGTTTTTCACGCAGTGTTGAATTATTTTAATAAAGACAACCTACTTGATGGATGTGTGAATAAAATAGTAACCAGAATGAAGTCACTTCTTGGAAAACAAATTTATGGATCGAGAAGTAATCAAGTAATTTCTAAGTTGTATGACAAAAATGGTCAAGTTATTTCTACGAATGCTAGGTTTTATACCCAAAACTTTGAGGCTTTAACAACATCGACAAAAAGGGACGGTCACGGGCTGCTTGGAAAGACACTTATAAATTTATTTGCGACGAAGGAGGTAATCTATTCTGTTTTTATAAGATTGACAAAAGAAGATCTAGACCATATTAAACGTCGCGAAGGTAAAGAAACTAAATATATAACAAACCATCCGAGAATAAATGTATTATGCTGTCAAGATTTAGTTTTTATGAAGGAAGAAATGAAACAAAAAGTAGAATTATTCCGTAGTAGTAATCTTCACCAACAAACAGAAAAAACCTTAATAAAGGAAATTCAATATGCTTTTAATAATGGATTAATTAGGGTAAACACTACACCGTAAAATTACTCACTATTTCGTATTTAAATATCACCTCATTAATGATGTAGTCGAACTGGTCTGACTTGTTTAAATATCCTTTTTTTATTGCTTCGCCTTTTAT
>JAPLYY010000068.1 GCA_026395315.1 Candidatus Shapirobacteria bacterium
TATATGCCAAAGGTTCATTTTCACGGAGTTTAAAATTAGCAATTGATTTTTTGGACCGGCAAAGACGAGGCTTTTGACCGGTAATAGACATGATTTCCACTTCAGCGGCGTTTAAAGCTTCCTGGGATTCGCGGCTATCGGAAACACGGTAGTTGATAACCACTTTATTGAGTCTGGGCAAAGAAAATATATTCCGCTTAGGAAATTGTTCTTTAAGAGTTTTGGCTAGTGCTTGAGGATTATAAATTGAGGTCATAGTTATTTGGTCCCGCCGTTGCGGGATGAGGTAATAAGATTGTTACATTTACGGCAAATACGATATTTATCACCCTGTTTGTCGATCTGATAGCCGACACGGGTAATTTTGTGACAGGAGGGACAAATCAGAGCCACTTTGGAAGCCAATAAAGGCCGCTCTTTTTCAACGATAGTACCGGGTTGATTTTGAGTGCCTTTACGGTGACGTTTAAAAAGGTTCATACCCTTGACAACTAAAGTACCTTTTTTAGTAAAGACGGTAATGACTTCACCATCACGGTTTTTATCTTTACCGAGGAGGATTTTGACTTTATCGCCTTTAATAATTTTCATAGTAGTTAATAAACTTCTTTAGCCATGGAGGCAATTTTGTTGAAGCCTAAATCTTTAATTTCACGGGCAATCGGCCCAAAAATGCGGGTACCGCGGGGATTGTTTTGAGAGTCAATTATAACACCGGCATTATCGGAAAAACGGATATGGGTACCATCGGCTCGATGAAATTCCTTGCGGGTACGGACAATAACCACCCTTACTTTTTCTTTTTTCTTGATTAAACCGGTGGGAGTAGCTTCCTTGACAACAGCCAAAACGGTGTCGCCAATGTTGGCACTTTTATGTTTTGAACCTTTATAAATGTGCATGACCATCAGGACTTTGGCGCCCGAATTGTCGGCTGGTCTGAGATAACTGCGTAGTTGTAACATAATTAGTTGGCCAAAGCATCAACGACAAGGCCGACTTTGACAATGGCTAAAGTAGTAAATCTTTTAAGTTTACTGAGGGGTCTGACTTCACCGACTTTGACGGTGTCGCCGACGTGGGCATTTAAATTGTTTTCAGCATAAATTTTTTTATTATGTTTGACGATTTTGCGATACAGGGGATGACGAAAAGTATAAGCCAGAGAAATAACCAAAGTATTGGCCATTTTGTCAGAGATAACGACGCCGGTAAAAACTTTACCTTTTAATTTTGAATCAGTGTTAACCATTTTTCTTGATAAGAGTCGAGATATAGGCAATCTCGTATTTAATTTTTTTAAAGACTGAGGTGTCCTTGAGGTTACCGGTAATTAGTTTAGTACGGGTTTCCACCAGTTTTTTACCGGATTCAGCTAAAAGTTTTTGCAGCTCGGCAAGGCTCTTTTCAGAATAGGCAATTTTAGCAGTTTTTTTCATAAGTTGGGGAATTAAATGTGTTTAACAATTTTGGTAACTACGGGAAGTTTGGCGGCGGCTAATTTTAAAGCCACCTTGGCCTCGGCTTCGGGAACACCGGCAATTTCAAACATGACCCGGCCGGGTTTAATAACGGCCACGTAACCTTTGACATCACCTTTACCGGCACCAAGCGGGGCACCGGCACCTTTGGCGGTGAAGGGTTTGTCGGGGAAAATACGAACCCACATCCGGCCATTACGTTTGGTGGCATGAGCAATGGAACGACGGGCGGCTTCAATTTGGTTAGCAGTAACCCAGCTGCATTCCATGGATTTAAGACCGTACTCACCGAAAGATACCTGGTTACCGGCAGAAAGTCCACGCATTCGGCCACGGAATTGTTTACGATATTTGGTACGGGATGGCTGCAACATAATTAGAGAAGACAAAGATAAACTTTAACGCCGATATAGCCGGAACGGGTTAGCGACGGACATTCGGCGTAATCAATTTTGGAACGAATTGTGCTTAGGGGAACGGTGCCTTGGGAGAATTTTTCCCGACGGGAAATTTCAGCACCGTTAATCCGGCCGCCTAATTGAATCTTGATGCCTTTAGCACCGGAGGACATAGCTTTTTCCATGGCCGATAAAACTACCCGACGATAAGGCATTCTTTTGGTTAATTGGTAGGCAATTTTTTCGCCAATTAATTTGGCCGATAAATCGACGTGTTTAAATTCTTCAACCTGGATATCCAGAGCCTGTTTACCGGCCTCTTTGGAAAGAAGTTTTTGAACTTCTTTTTTGATTGATTCGAGCTCTTTACCACCACGGCCAATAACCAGCCCGGGCCGGGAAACTACTAAAATTAATTTGATTTTTTTAACGGAACGTTCAATTCTGATGGCAACTACACCGGCAGAATAGAGACGTTTTTCCAGATAGTCACGGATGTTTTTATCTTCTAAAAGATACTGGCCGTATTTCTTTTTACCGGCGTACCAGGAAGACTGCCACTCGGGGCTATTCTTAACTGTCTCTAATCTAAAAATAATTGGATTAACTTTTTGTCCCATATTTTTAACCTGCTATTGTACCAGATAACACTATATTTAAGCGACTATGTCTTTTCATAATCAGGCCGCGGGCAAACCTGGAACCGTGGGCTTTATCCATCCTTTTAATTTTTTGACCTTCATCAACCGTAATATTGACGAACTTTAAAGTATCAACGATTAATTGATTATTATTTTTGGCGGTATTGATGGCATTAATTAAAACATCACGAAGAAGACGGGCGGAGTGAGAGTTGGTAAATTGGAGAGTAGACATAGCCATGGCCGGAGAAAGTTTCTTGACAGTAGCTACTAAAAGTCTTAGTTTACGGGGAGAAACTTTAAGATTGGTATGAGAAAACTTAACGGTCTTTAGTTTTCCGCCTTCGGCGGATTTCGCTACGCTCAACACTTTTGGTGCAGCGACAGGTTTAACAGTTTTAACTGTCTTAATTTTTGCAGGAATAATCCCGCCGTGGACGGGTTTCACTTCGTTCAATTTTTTTGTTTCAATTTGAGCCATAGTTTAGGTTTTTTCAAGAACTCTTTTAACGACGCGGCCATGACCTTTAAAGGTCCGGGTAGCTGAAAATTCACCAAGGTGATGACCGACCATGTCTTCGGTAACATAGACATTAATGAATTTGCGGCCGTTGTGAACACCGAAAGTTTTACCGACAAATTCAGGAGTTATTTGACAACTTCGGGAATAAGTGTTGATAACACCGGTAGTTTTGGCAACTTTTTCGAGCAAACGGGGATCAATAAACGGTCCTTTTTTAGAAGAGCGAGACATAGTTATTTTTTCCTCCGTTGAACAATTAATCGGTTAGAGGCTTTTTTACGTTTACGGGTCCGTTTGCCCATAGCTGGCCGACCCCAAGGAGTCTTGGGATTCATACCGATACTGGAACGGCCTTCGCCGCCGCCATGCGGATGAGAACGGGGATCCTGAGCCACGCCGCGGACGGTGGGCCGGATACCGCGGTGACGGGAATCACCGGCTTTGACTAATTTAATTGATGAATGTTGTTGATTACCGATTTGACCAATAGTAGCCCAAGAATCGGCGGGAAAAATTCTGATTTCACCGGAGGGTAGTTTAATAATGGCTTTGTTACCGTCAATTGATTGAACATAGGCAGCGGATCCAGCGGACTTAACCATTTTGGCGCCGGCACCGGCTTGAAACTCCAAGCAATGAATGGCGACACCGACAGGAATATTTTTGAGAGGTAAACGGTTGCCGTCTTTGATGGGGGCGGAAGGTGAAGCCACAATGATATCACCGATTTTAAGGTTAGAAGTAGCTAAAATATAACTTTTAGCACCATCAGTGTAACAAATCAGGGCTAAATCAGCGGTACGGTTGGGATCGTATTCAATGGAAAGAACTTTGGCCTTGATGTCGACTTTTTGACGCTGCCAATCAACTTCGCGCAAGAAACGTTTGTGTTCACCACCACGGTGACGAACAGAGACGTGGCCTTTATTGTCGCGGCCGCTTTGTTTCTTTTTAATAGTAAATAATGATTTTAGTTTCATTTTTGTTTAAGACCTAAAGATTCTATTTTTTTATCTTTACCGATGAAGACGATGGCTTTTTTCCGATTGGGTTTGTGGATCGGAGTTCTTTTTTTCCAATCGGTTTTAGTTTTGCCTTTGAGATTAATAATATTTATCCGGATAGGCTTGGTATTATAAGCGTTAAGAAAGGCAGATGCAATTTGATTTTTGGTAGCCTTAGGGTCAACCCAGAGGGTGTAATATCCTAATGTTTGCAAAGCTAGAGTTTTTTCGGTAATGACCGGTCCAAAAATAGCGTTATTCATGAGGTTTGGCTAAATCCGTAACGGCAGAAAGGCTCATGATGAGAAAGTTTTGATTGGATAAATTAAGCGGGTTAAGAGATTTGAGCGACATTAATTTAATCCCGGGAATATTACGGAAAGCACGGGTAACATTATCCGGACCATCAGAGGTAATTAAGCCCACTTTTTTACTGGTGCTAAGGGATTTATTGTCAATTTCCAGCTTATTAATAAAACTTTGAGCTGCTTTGGTTTTGGCAGCCAAATCTTTGAATTCATCGATAATGATAATGGCCTTGTTACCGGCAAATTTGGTTAATATTTGGGAAGTGACAATTTTTTTAATTTTTTTGTTAAGTTTAAGTTTAAAGGTTTGGTTGCCTTGGGGACCCTGCGCCACACCACCACCGATAAATTGAGGGGCTTTGGCACTTCCGTGACGGGCGCGGCCAGTACCTTTTTGAGCCCACATTTTTTTAGTAGTACCGCCAACTTCACCCCGATCTTTGACCTTAGCATGGGAAGAACGAAGATTTGATTGGTAAATACGAAGAGTGGTGGCAATCAGAGCATCGTTGACGGTGACGTCAAAAACCATTTTGGGCAGGATCATGTCGCCAGTAGTTTCGGCTTTTAGATTATAAATAGGTGCTTTCATAGTTTTAGAAGTTTTCTTTTAGTTAAAATAACGTAAGAATTGACGCTACCGGGGACCGAGCCGGTGATTAATATTTCCTGTTTTTCGGTATTAATGGCGTAGACTTTTAGACTGGAAACAGTTTTGGTTTTATTGCCATAGTGACCGGGCATTTTTTTACCTTTCAAAACTTTACCGGGAGTTTGGGCACCGATGGCACCCGGGGCCCGGACGCGGTCGGACTGACCACCGGAGACCGGCTGGCGCTGAAAGCCCCAACGTTTGATGACACCGGCAAAACCGTGACCTTTAGACGTTCCGGTAGCAGAAATAGTCTCACCAACGGTAAAAACAGCGTCGGCAGTAATTTGGTCACCAACAGCAGGAGCAGTTTCGTCGTATAATTTAAATTCCTGAAAAAAAGAAGGACTAATTTTTAGTTTTAGCTTGGCAAGTTTAGCTTCAGTAGCCTTAGATAAGTGTTTTTTGACACCACCGGCAACCTGAATGGCGACATATTTATCCTTAGTAGTGGCAGATTTAACTTGCGTGACAGTCAGTGGTTTGACCTGTAGCCGGGTAACGGCGATATATTTACCCTCGGGAGTAAAAAGAGAAGTGATACCGATTTTTTTGGCAATTATTCCGTTAATCATAGCTTTACATCTTAACTTCTATTTCCACTCCTGAAGGCAGATCGAGGTGTTGAAGACTGTCGACAGTTCTTAAACTAGTACTAGTGATATCAATGAGACGTTTGTGGGTCCGAATTTCGTAATGATCAATGGCGTTTTTATCGGTATGAGGAGAGGTGAGAACAGTGATTAATTTTCGGGAAGTAGGCAACGGGATGGGACCTTGAACTTGGGCACCAGCAGTAACGGCTGCTTCAATAATTTTAGCCGCAGCCTGATCAATAATCCGGTGGTCGAAGGACTTTAATCTGATTCTAATGCGATTGCCTTTCATAATTTTAAAATGTGCGATTTTAAACGGTAAGGGCAGACACATCGGTCTGCCCTTACCTTGGGATCATTATTTGATGATTTCGACGATAGCGCCGGCGCCGACGGTCAGACCACCTTCGCGGAAAGCGAAACGGAAGCCTTTCTCCATGGCGACTGGTTTAATCAATTTAATAGTAACCGTAGCGTTATCACCGGGCATAACCATTTCCATACCTTCGGGCAAAGTGACATCGCCGGTAACATCAGTAGTTCTGATGAAAACCTGGGGACGATAGCCGGAAAAGATGGGGGTGTGACGACCGCCTTCTTCTTTTTTAAGTAAGAGAACTTCAGCTTTGAATTCAGTGTGGGGAGTGATAGTACCGGGTTTAGCTAAAACCTGACCGCGTTCAATATCATCTTTTTCGACACCTCTTAAGAGTAAACCGACATTGTCGCCGGCCTGACCCTGATCAAGAGATTTGTGAAACATTTCGACGCCGGTAACCACGACTTTTTTGGTGTCGCGCAGACCAACAACTTCGACTTCATCATTGATTTTGACGATACCGCGTTCGATCCGACCGGTAGCAACCGTGCCACGGCCTTTGATCGAGAAAACGTCTTCGATCGGCATGAGGAAAGGCTGATCGAGCTCGCGTTTTGGTTCAGGAATGGCGGTATCAAGAGCTTCCATCAATTTCTTAATAGATTCAACCCCTTCGGCATCACCGTTGAGGGCTTTAAGAGCCGAACCGCGGATAATGGGGATTTCCGAGCCAGGATAACCGTATTTGGTCAAAAGATCGCGGATTTCCATTTCGACAAGGTCGAGGAATTCAGGATCAGTGACTAGATCGCATTTGTTTAAATAAACTACCAAAGCCGGAACGTTAACTTGTTTGGCCAGTAAAACGTGTTCCCGGGTTTGAGGCATGGGACCATCAGGAGCAGAAACAACGAGAATAGCGCCGTCCATCTGGGCAGCACCGGTAATCATGTTTTTGACGTAATCAGCATGACCGGGACAGTCAATGTGGGCATAGTGTCTTTTGGCAGTCTCGTATTCAACGTGAGAAATAGCAATGGTAACAATTTTATTGGCATCGCGAACGGTACCGCCTTTGGCGATATCAGCGTAAGATTTGGGATTGCCTTGAACTTTACAAATGGCCGCAGTTAAGGTCGTTTTTCCATGGTCAACGTGACCGATAGTACCAACATTAACGTGGGGCTTAGTTCTTTGATAGGTAGCAGTGGCCATATTTTTTAAAAAATGTTCCCCTGTTTGGGGAAATAATTAACAATTAAATTATAGCGGAAAACGCTTTAGAATTGTAGCAAGTAGCTTTTGGCTTTGCAATAGAGGAATATGGGCAAATAAAACCCCGCCGATTAGGGCGGGGTTACGCGATTCAAATTTGTTTAAAAAAGTTGGGAAATGTCTTCAGGCTCAACAGTGGGTTTGGGATCATTAAGATGGGCTTTTTGAACTGTTTCTAGACCATTTTTTAAACCTAATGAAACGGCTTCCCGAACGCTGGGACAATAAGGAGTTCTGTCATCCCAGTTTATAATATGATATTCAGAAGCAGAACTAGGATCTTTAAATTCAAACCTAAATACGCGATTAAATGCGCGGGTATCCCCCGGTTCAAGTAATCCAAATCGGGTAATATCGGCAGCTTTTTCAACATTAACTGGTTGACGATCTCCGTATTTATTAGTATTACTACTTATTAGGAAAAGACCTTCTTGGTTGATGATAACATTAGCTTGTCCTGGAATTGATTTTGTAACGAGAAAAGGTCTGCCACGATCGTCAAGTTGGACTCCTCCAAGAAATGCGTCCGGATATTTTTGTGGTAGAACTTCCGTTATTGCCTGGAGGTTTTCTTTTTGAACTTTAGTTATGCCTTCGGTTAATTCTTTTTCCCTAGCTACCCGGGCATCCTGACCTTTTTTTTCAATTTGAGCTAGTTCTCTGGCGGCATCATTATCAGAGACCAGATTGGGATTACCTGGTTCTTGATGAATTAAATCTTGGGTTGCTTCTCCTGTCATTTGTATATTAAATATTAATTAACTTATCTAACCACAAGCGTTATAGAATGTCAATAAAAACCACTCATAATAGTGGCTTATTTGCCGTAAACTTGATTATGGGTACCGACATTTAGAAAACGAACGGGATTGTCGTCAATAATCTGATAAATGACCCGAATATCTTTAGTGATAGAAAAAGATCGACAACCGGATAGTTTAGAATGCAAAGGATGATCGTTTAAGACTGGGTGGGCAGAATTTTTACAAAAGATCTTTAATCTTTCATTAAATCTGTTGGTAAGTTTTGGAGAAGGATAAATTCTTTGGTTGTAATATTTATGAAATTGACGACCAAAGACGATCTCAGCCACTGTTTAAATATGACATAAGTTCGTCAACATTGTTACTCTTGATGAAATTTCCCCTTTTTATATCCCGGTCTGAAGTAGCAACCATTTTTGCAAGTTTTAATTCCTGTCTCGAATTAAGATACTCGACCTTTCCATTAATTAAATTTTGTTTAAGGAAAACCCGAATATATTCCTGAAGTGAGGAATATCCTAATTTGTCCGAAACTTTTTCGTATTTAATTTTAAGATTCTTATCGATAGGTACTTGGATGGTTGTTTTCATAATATTATTATATTATTTTGATATTAGATGTCAAGATAGTAGAGACTATTTCTTCCCTTGGGGTTGGTTTTTGAGAACCAACTGCATTTGAATAGCCGTGGGCACCGGATCGTAATGGGATGGTTCCATATAAAAGGAACCACGGCCTTGGGTTAACGAGCGGATAACAGTAGCATAACCGCGGACAGCTTCCAAAGGAATAACGGCCTCAACAGTGGTAAAACCAAAAGAATCGGTAGTGCCGCCAACTTGACCCCGGCGGGAAGACAAATCACCAATGACCGTACCTAAAAATTCGGAAGGGGTGGCCACCTCCATTTTCATGATCGGTTCCAAAACTAAGGGCGAAGCGTGTTCAAAAGCATCTTTAATAGCGTAGTTACCGGCAATTTTGAAAGCCATTTCCGAAGAGTCAACCTCATGGAAAGAACCGTCATAAACCGTCACTTTAATATCAGTACAGGGGTAGCCGGCAATTATGCCTTTTGTTAGGGATTCGCGGACACCTTTTTCAATCGCCGGAATAAAATTGGCGGGAATGGCACCGCCCTTGACAGCATTGACGAATTCAATCCCCTCACCCCGGGTTTTGGGCTCAACTTTAATTTTACAGTGACCATATTGACCATGGCCGCCGGATTGGTGGATATATTTGCCCTCACCTTCGGCATTAGCGGAGATGGTTTCGCGGTAAGCTACCTGGGGAGCACCGGTTTTAACATTAACGCCAAATTCGCGCTTGAGGCGGTCAACCACAATTTCAAGATAAAGTTCACCCATACCGGAAATAATTGTCTGGCCGGTTTCGTGGTTGTAGGTAACTTTAAAAGTGGGATCTTCCAGGGACAAACGATTGAGAGCGACGCTCATTTTTTCCTGATCATCGGTAGTTTCGGGTTCAATACTCAGAGAAATGACGGGATCGGGGAACTGGATGGGAGATAGAGAAATCGGAGCGGCCTTGTCGCAAAGAGTGTCGCCGGTATAGGAATCCTTAAGACCGATACAGGCAATAATTTCGCCGGCATAACCTTCTTCGATACCTTCGCGTTTGTCGGCGTGCATCAGCAATAACCGACCGATCCGTTCAGTTTTTTGACGAGTGGCGTTAAAAACTTCGGCACCGGATTTCATGGTGCCGGAGTAAATCCGAACGTAGGAAAGGGTACCAACATGAGGATCTGATTGAACTTTAAACAAAATGGCCGATAATTGGGCATTTTTGTTTTGATCGCGGAATAATTTTTCGTTGGTGTTAATATCAAAACCTTCAATGGGAGGAAGATCCAGAGGCGAAGGCAGATAATCAATAATGGCGTCAAGAATCGGATGGATACCTTTGTTTCGCCAAGCGGCGCCGCAGAAAACCGGGAAAAGTTTTCGGGTAATAGTGGCATGGCGGAGAGCAGCTTTGAGCTCGGCAACGGGAATTTCCTCGTCATTGAGGAATTTTTCCATTAGTTTTTCGTCTTCACCGGCAATTTTTTCGACCATTTTAGCCCGAGCGGCCTTGGCGGCAGCCAAATAATCAGGGGTGACATCTTTGACAGTAAATTCCATACCTTCCTCATCCTTATCATAAACAACCATCTTCATGGTCATTAAATCGATGACACCCATAAATTCATGCTCTTCACCAATAGGTAAAACCATGGGAACAATGGGACTTCTGAGTTTTTGGGTAATGGAATCAAGGGTATTTTGAAAAGAAGCGCCGACCTTGTCCATTTTATTGACAAAAGCAATTCGGGGGACTTTATATTTATCAGCCTGACGCCAGACGGTTTCAGATTGAGCCTGAACACCGGCATTACCGTCGAAGATCATGATGGCACCGTCGAGGACGCGAAGAGAACGTTCCACCTCGGCAGTAAAATCAACATGGCCGGGAGTATCAATAATATTTATCCGGTAGTCATGCCAAAAAGTGGTAACACAGGCAGATTGAATCGTAATCCCCCGCTCACGCTCCTGAATCATCGAATCAGTAGTAGTAGTGCCCTCGTCAACTGAACCGATTTTGTGAATATTACCGGTATAAAAAAGCAAACGTTCAGTAGTAGTGGTTTTACCGCCATCGATGTGAGCAATAATGCCGATGTTTCGGACTTTGTCCATAGAAACATTACGGTCTTTAGTGATTTTGATAGCGTCAGGCATAAAAATATCCCACTCGGGGATGGACTTATGATAACACGTTACAGAATAAATAAATAGATATTTTAGGTATAATTGGGAGTGAATAAAAATATTGCAATTGTTGGTGCAGGATTAACGGGATTGGTGGCGGGATATAGATTGAGCCAAAAGGGTTATAAAGTGACGATTTATGAAAAAAATGATGATATCGGCGGACTGATGGGAAGTTTTAAGATTGGCGATACTACTCTAGAAAAGGCTTATCATCATATTTTTAAAACCGATAAATATATTATCGGATTAATTGAAGAACTGGGGTTAAGCGATAAGCTAAAATGGCATGAGGAAAAAACAGCTTTGTATTATGATGGGCAAATTTACCCATTCATGGGAGCAATTGATTTATTGAAATTTAAACAGTTGGATTTGATTTCGAAAATCAGACTTGGTTTAGTAAAAATTTGGTTAGAAAAAGATAATAATTGGGAAAAATATAACGGGGTGACAGCGGTAGAGTGGATGAAAAAATATTGTGGTGAGAAAGGATATGGGGTTATTTGGGAGCCGCTACTGCGGGGTAAATTTCACGAGTATTACGATAAAATCTCCATGGCTTGGCTATGGGCCAGAATTCATACCCGAGCTAATTCAGACGGATATTTGGGATATTTAGACGGAGGTTTCCAACAAATTGCCGACAAATTAGCTGAAAGAATCAAAAAGAACGGGGGAAAGATATTATTGAATACCGAGAAAAGGGTTTGGGCAAGCCAAACCCCTACTTTACATACGGGTCCACTAAAAGAAGCTGCGTATTTGGGAGCGGTGTGCGTGGTATTTACCAGTAAACAATCGTTATCGCCATATTATTGGCATAATATTAATGATTCCAAATCCCCAATTCTCTGCTTTATTCAACACACCAATTTAGTTGACAAAAAACAGTATGGTGATAAACATGTTTATTATATGGGAACATATGGGGATTCGGAACAAAGTGTTGATAACTGGTTTGATTATTTAAAAAAGATTTATCCGAATTTTATAGGGCCAGAAGAAAAATGGGTGTTTAGATTTAAAAATGCTCAACATATAGTAACGACAAACTATAAAGTGCCAAAATATAAAATTGGCAAGAATTTATATCAGGCCAATTTTGCCCAAATATTTCCGGAAGATCGGGGAATGAATTTTGCGGTCAGAGAAGGGGAAAAAGTGGCGGGGGTGGTAAAAATATAATATCCTATAACTTGATTTTTATTGATAATTTTGATACAATACCAACTAGACTTATATAGTCGGTGTACTTTAACAATAAGATCTGTTATGGCCCCGAGGGCACAAATAAATCCCCTATCTTTAGGAGGTTTTTCTGTGCTCTTATAGGGCGAAATTTTTTGATATGTGAAAAGGAGATTGAAAATGACTACTCGGTATTTTGTTGACGAATTGCCAGAAACACCCGCGCCTTTGACGCAGACGGTTGTACCAGTCGGGAAAGCAAAGTTATCAAGTTATGGATGGCAGCCGGTAATGGAGAATGGTGAGTTTGTAGGATTTAGAAATCCAAAACTTGGTCAATTTATTCATTCGGCTGTTGTCGATGGCGAGAAAGCCCTGTATGACATTATCCTGTGGCAAGATGGGCAAAATCTTCATAACGGGGAATTAATCCAACGGAATTATTATGAGAGGCACCAATGGCACCGCAAAATAAATCTGACGGATGGGCACAGAGGTTTTTTTGGTACGCATCCTGAAAAATTTCAAGAGTTGCGGTCATATCCCGACCCAGATGTTTGCGGTCGTGACCGGTACTAAATTCATGATTTTGAGAAATATGGTCAATTAAATCAAGATAAACGTCTAAAGTTTGAGCTAAAAATTGTGGTTCGGTAAGGCCATTTTTTTCTAAAAGGGACTGAAGCTCA
>JAPLYY010000013.1 GCA_026395315.1 Candidatus Shapirobacteria bacterium
AAAACAGGTTGAAGTTGCCGCTATTTCTCCCGTGGTCGAATTTACCGAATACCAGCAAAAATTTCTCGACCGTGTTCGTTTGTTTATTGCCAACTTCCGCAAAAACATTTCCGAAGCCGGTAATTGGATTGAAGAATTCTCCAAACGCAAAAAGAAAAAGAATTATTTCTGGTCCATGGCCAAAGATAAGAAAAAGGGTGGCGAACAATACCTGTTCAGCAATGAACACTCCGCCGCCAGAAGTGTTAATTAACCAATGATTGAACGTGCCATTTTACTTCCACCGCATATTATCGACTTACCCCAATATCGGCAATTGTTCAAAGAGTTTTCCCAAATTAGATCAGAATGTAGTGGAGGATACACATATCCAACCCAAGACCAATTAAATTCACTCAAGAACGGTAATTCCGTGGTACTAATTTGTACCTCCTGTAGACATCAAATCAACGTTCGGTTAGTCCAACCGTTTAAATTAGTTCCGTCAAGTTAATTTATTCCTCAGAAGATATTTTTGCTATAATCCCTTCTGAGAGTCTATAGCTCAGTTGGTTCAGAGCGCCTCATTGACATTGAGGAGGTCAGAGGTTCAAGTCCTCTTAGGCTCACCCGAATGTTTAAAACTACTACATCGCCCGGCAGGGCATAAAATCTTTTATGTCTTGTTCGGGCGTCCTATTTCCCTGTTATAAGCTATAATTATCCATATGTCACAACCTAATTCAAATTCAGAAAAATTACATAAACTTCGTCACTCCGCCGAGCATGTCATGCATCAGGCAGTCAAAGAGCTGTATCCTCAAATTCATTTAGCTATGGGTCCGGCTACGGACGAGGGCTTTTACAATGATTTCGATCCAAATGGGCTCGTCATTTCCGAAGCCGACTTTCCCAAAATTGAACAACGGATGCAGGAAATAATTGATCTCAATTTACCTATTACTCAATCTTTTATTTCCGAAACAGAAGCCCGGGAACTATTCAAAGACAATCCATATAAATTAGAATGGATTGACGGTATTGCCAAAGATGGCGGCAAATTCAGCATCTTTTGGACAGGGGAGCCGGGTGGCAAAAATTCCATGGTCGATTTTTGTATCGGCCCCCACATTAAATCGACCGGAGAAATTAAAGCCTTTAAATTACTCTCTGTTGCCGGTGCCTATTGGCATGGCGATGAAAAAAACAAAATGCTTACCCGCATTTACGGCACAGCGTTTGAATCGCAAAAAGAATTAGATGAGTATTTGTTCATGATCGAAGAAGCTAAAAAACGCGATCACCGAAAACTAGGCCCACAGTTAGGCATATTTTTCTTAGACGAAACGGCACCAGGTATGCCCTATTGGCTACCCAAAGGCACAATTATTATCAACGAATTACTCAAATTTTGGCGTGAAGAACACCAAAAAAGAGGCTACCTAGAAACGATCACGCCCCTTCTAAACAAAAAATCACTTTATGAAACTTCCGGCCATTGGGAACACTACCAGAACAATATGTTCATCGCTGATATGAAAGAGGATGGTATTTATTGCCTTAAGCCAATGAATTGCCCCAACGCCATGACCATTTTTTCCAAAACAAAACATAGTTATCGCGAGCTACCGCTCCGTCTTTCTGATTGTGACACCCTTCATCGCCATGAAAAATCAGGCGAACTAAACGGTTTACTTCGGGTCCAAAAATTTGCCCAAGATGACGCCCATATTTTTGTTATGGAAAGTCAAATTAAAGACGAATATGAAAGAATTTTAGATATCGCCAAATTGTTCTATTCAATTTTTGATATCAAATTCAAAATTCGTCTTGGCACCAGACCAGACGATTTCATGGGAGATATTGCCACTTGGGATCAAGCCGAAAAAGATCTTCAGAAAATCATGGAAGATGCCAAAATTGAGTTTTATATTGGCAAAGGTGAAGGCGCTTTCTATGGACCTAAACTCGATATTATGATGAACGATTGCATGGGTCGAGACTGGCAAACAGGTACAATCCAATTAGACTTTCAGTTGCCACGCAAGTTCGATCTAAAATATACTGATTCAGATGGTTTAGAAAAAACTCCTGTCGTCATTCATCGGGTAATTTATGGTTCCCTAGAAAGATTTATGGGAATTTTGATTGAACATTTTGCCGGGGCTTTTCCCGTCTGGCTTAGCCCTGTCCAGGCTAAACTAATTCCCATTACCGATGCTCAACATGAATATGCTAATAAAATATTAGCCCAACTAAAAGAGCAGGGGATTCGGGCAGAAATTGATGACCGCTCCGAAAAAATGCAGGCCAAAATCCGTGATGCTCAACTGGAAAAAATCCCATATATGTTGATTATTGGTAAACGCGAAGTGGAGCTCGGCTCCATGGCTGTCCGTCAGCGTGACGGCCAGGACCTTGGTGCCATGCCAATTAATGATTTTATTGCCAAAGTTAAGGAACAAATCAACACTAAGTCCTTAAATCTGATAAAATAACACCAGATGGCTACCTACCGCAACCAAAATCAAAATCAAAAACGCTACCGGATTAATCTTTATATCAACGCTCCCGAAATCCGTCTGATTGACGAAGACGCCAAACAAATCGGCGTCATGAGTATCAATGAAGCCCGGACTATGTCACAGGAATCCGGCCTCGATTTGGTGGAAATTGCCCCAATGGCCAAACCTCCGGTAGTCAAGTTGATCGATTTCTCTAAGTTTAAATATCAGGAATCAAAAAAACTCAAAGCTGAAAAAAAAGGGATGAAGGGCGGCGAAACCAAAGAAATCCAAACTACTCCCTTTGTTTCGGCTAATGATTATGAAACCGCCCTGACTAAGGCCAAAAGATTTTTAACCTCTGGCAATAAAGTTAAATTCAGTATAAAATTCCAAGGTCGCGAAATTCAGCACCCTGAATTTGGTCACCAGCTCGTTGCCAAACTAAAAAACGATCTGGCTGAAATTTCCGCCCTGGAAGGCGAAGCCAAATTGATGGGCAAGCGGCTCTACGTTACTTTTTCGCCGGTTAATAAGGCAAAAGTAACCACTAAACATGAGAAAACAGAGTAAAAAACTAAGAATCAGAAAATCGGTCAGTAACCGCTTCGAAGTTACCAAAAACGGTACCGTTTTACACATGTCAGCTTTCAACCGTCATTTACGCCGCAATAAAAGTAAAAAACAGCTCCGCCGTCTGAAAGGCAAACATCAAGTGTTGGGCAGATTTGCAGTTAAAATTCGCCAAATGCTTGGCCGTTAATGTTATACTAACCAACTATGAGAGTTAAAACAGGAGTCGTCCGCCGCCGGGCTCACAAAAAAGTTCTTGTCCAAGCCAAGGGTTTTTGGATGGAGCGCAATCGTCGTTACAAAGTTGCCCACGAAGCCGTCTTACATGCCGGTCAATATGCTTTTAATGGCCGCCGCATCCGTCGCCGTGATTTCCGTAAACTCTGGATCATCCGGATTAATGCCGCCCTCCGTCCTTTTGCCACTAGTTATTCGGTTTTTATTAAAAAACTCAAAGATAATAAAGTTGAACTTAACCGCAAAATGCTTAGCGAAATTGCTATCTCTGATCCCGCTACTTTCAAATCCATCTTTACTTCCTTAAAATAGAAGCAGGGGTGACCTATAAATTTTTAGATTCCCCCGTCAGGGGGAATTTTGTTTTATGGATCTAAATCAAATAAATAAAGAAATAAATAATTGTCAAACTAATACCGAACTTGAAGAAATTCGTGTTAAATATCTCGGTCGGTTAGGCCTAATTAACCAGGAATTTTCCAAAATTAAAACTGCCGCTAACCCCAAAGCCTTCGGCCAACAACTCAACCAACTCAAAACCGAAGTTGAAGAATTAATTAAAAACCAATCTTTAATTGTAGAGACGTCATTAATGACGTCTCTACCAAAAAAAGAAAATAACATTTTTTCTCTTCCTAAAGTGGGTCATTTACATCCCATTACACAAACCGAACGTCAGTTAAACGAAGTTTTCCGTAAGTTAGGCTTTTCTATTTATTCCGGTCCGGAAATTGTCACTGATGAGTTCAATTTCCAACGGCTCAATGTACCTCCGAATCATCCGGCCCGTGATATGCAGGATAGTATTTATATAAAGGAACCAGACTATTTACTTCGTACCCAAGGCTCAACTATTGAATCACAATTATTAGTCTCTCAAAAACCACCGATTCGCTGCGCTTTTCCATGTGAAGTCTTTCGTAACGAAAAAGTCAATAAAAGTAATCATTTCGTTTTTCACCACTTTCAGGCTGTGGTTGTCGACAAAGGTATTACCATGAAAGATTTAATCGGTACCATGGATTTGATGTTTAAAACTCTCTACGGCCCTGATGTCGTGGTTCGTTACCGGTGTAAGTATTATCCCGAAGTCGAACCCGGTGTTGGCCCGGACATGCAATGCTTCAATTGTCATGGAAAAGGCTGTGTTGTTTGTAAATATGCCGGTTGGATTGAAATGGGTGGCTCTGGCATGATTCATCCCAAAGTTTTGGACATGGCCGGTATTGACCACCATGTTTATTCCGGTTTTGCCTTTGGTATGGGCCTCGACCGCTGGGCCATGGCTCAAAACAATATTACCGACATCCGCACCTTCATGGGCGGCAATCTAGCTTATAAACCAAATGAATAATCTAAAAAATATAATTTCAAGTAATAATTTTTCTCCCCGCCCTGTCAAGGGAGGGGTCGGGGGAGGGTTTGTCTTATGAAACTAATTTATTCTTATCTTCAAAAATTTTTACCCGACTTGTCAATCGAACCGCAAAAATTACGCGACGACCTTAATATGATCGGTCACTTCACTAATTTCTACAATACTATCCCCCTTTTGAAGGGGGATCAAGGGGGTTTTGATTACGTTTTCGACCTGGATATCAAAGTCAATCGTGGTGATTGTTTGGGTTACTATGGTTTGGCCAAAGACTTATCGATTCTGTACAACATTCCTCTGGTTTTACCTCAAAACTTTTCTTATCCCAATTCTAATTACACTTTGCCTATTAAAGTCGACACCACCAATGTTATCCGGGTGATGGCTGTCAAAATCGTTCATCTTAAAAATTCTATTTCTCCCGACTGGCTGCAAACCTTCCTCAAACTTCACGGTGTTAATTCCATCAATACTCTGGTCGACCTAACCAACTATGTCATGTTCATGTATGGTATCCCTAATCATGCCTTTGATACGGCCAAATCTACTGATAACCTTATCTGGCAAATGAATCCCCGATATACCGAATTCGTGAGCCTTGACAAAACCAAACTAACCCTCGATCAATCAATTTTGATGATTAACAACCCCTCCAAAGCCCTTAGCCTCAGTTTTTGGGGCGGGCAAGCCTGTGCTATTACCGAAACAACCACCGATACCGTTGTTGAAATGGCCATTTATAATCCCACCACTGTCCGTCAAAACAGCCGCCAACTTAAAGCCGTCACCGAGGCTTCCATTCGTCTGGAAAAACAACTCGACCCCGAATTGATTCCCGTCGCCTTCAATGCCCTCGCCTCACTTATTATCAAACATTGTGGCGGCCAAGTCGGTTCCCAAATATTTGACTACTATCCCCATCCTGCCTTGGCACCAGTTATCGAATTTGATCCCAAATTACCGTCCATCGTCTCGGGTATCAATATCCCGGAATCTTTTGCTTTGGATATTGTTAAAAAAGTCGGTTCTCGCCCTGATATCACCCAAGAAGAAGATTTGGTCGAAGAAGTTGTTCGGTTCTACGGTTACGACAAAATTCCCACCAATCAACCGTTAAAATATAAACAACTTCCCGACATTACCCCGAAAGTTATTTATTTAATTGAACAGCTCAAGGATAAAATGGTCGCCGATGGCTATGACGAAGTTCTCACCTGGCCACTAGTCTCTATTCCCACAGATCCTAAAACTGTGATTACCACTCAAAACAGTATTAACTCCGAATCAATATATTTACGCCAAAGTTTGATTCCCTCGCTTAAAGCCCAACTTGATCAATATAACCGTTACAAATTACCCGGCCCTAAATTTTTCGAAATCGGCAAAATATATTATCTGGAAAAGGGCCAATACATTGAAAAATTCGCTCTGGCTTTATACAATCAAAATCCAGAAAAACTTCGTAGAGACGTTCCGCAGAACGTCTCTGCTAAAAATATCAAATTTGATGACAATTTTGCCGAAATCATTCTCGACAATCTTCCCAAACCCGATTCTTACACTCCTATACCCTCAGATTCACACGCTATTGAACTCACCAATCAAATTATTACTCTCGATGCCAACGTCATCTCCGACCAATCTACTGAAGTTCTCCTCAAACACTACCAATCCACTATCGATCCAAATATCCTTTGGCAGATATCCATTGCCGACCATTACCAAAACAAATACACCTTCCACGTCTCCTATTACAACTGTGACGACAAAACCGCCAAAAAAATCCATCTGGCTGTATTCAACTTAATTTAGCACTCACATCATTCGACTGCTAATATACCTATCAATTAGAATCTTACCTAGTCTTAGGATATATTTATGTACCGGATGGTATCACACTAGTTACAGAAGGTATCAAAGTAGGTATAAGTGTCGGTGTTGGCACCGGCGTCATCGTCGGGGTGGGGGATGGCGACCAATCCCAAGGTACGTTGACCCCAATTTTAATTTCTCTTTCGGCGGTATTACCATCTTTATCGGTGGCCTTGACATGTAAAGTATGTGGACCGTCGGAAATGTTGATATTCATTTCAAACGGCCGGTCTGTCCAGGTTTTTTTATCAACCCCATCAATTGTTAATTTCATCTCGGTTATCTTTTTTAAATTATCAATCGAAATTTTAATGTCAAAATTGTTTCCTACCGTAGCATGGTCACCCGGGCTGTCAAAGCCAACCGACAACAGCCCCCCTGTTCGGCAAAAACCGCTGGGAGGATTATATTTGTCTTTATCCGGTTGTTGCGATATCCAGCCGTCAATTCCCTGCTGCCAGCGGTTAACCCCGTCAGTCGACACCGGATCATCCTCCTGAAATTTAAAATATTCTTTAGTGTCATAATTCCCGTTGCCCACATCCTCCGGCGGGGCCAATCCACTCGCTCCGCGGCAAACTTTCAGTTGCAAATGAATCGGATCAGGGATCTGGGGCTGAGTGCCGTCAATAAAATACTCCGTTTTTTGAGAAAAGTTATCATGTGCCGCATACCCCGACACGCTATCTACCGATAAATTAACAATTTTGTCCGGAATTGGAAAATCCACTTTATTAATTTTAGGTAACTCTGCCAACATAATTTGTTTCCAAATTGGACTGGCGCCCGACACCCCCGAGGCCACTTTTAACATCGGACTATTATCATTGTTCCCCACCCAGGTTGATACTATCAAATTTGGTGTCCAGCCAACAGTCCAGTTGTCCCTTTTATCATTAGTTGTTCCGGTTTTAACCGCCACCTGATGATTAGGAATAATCAGTCCGTTGACCGCTCCGAAAGTCAACGTCCGGGCATTGTTATCCTGCAAAATATTAGAGATGATAAAAGCCTCTTGTGGCGTCATTACCTGTGGTCCGGTCACTTGCTGATATTGCTCCAACACTTTTCCGGTCCGGTCTTCCACTTTCAACACTCCCACCGGATCAACTCTGGTACCGCCATTGGCAAAAGCACAGTAAGCACTGGTTAGATCTATCATTTTGACATCGCCGCCACCTAGAGTCAACGCTAACCCAAACTTCTTTAAATTATCAGTCGTTGGTTCTAACGTCGAGATACCCATGTCAAAAGCCTGCTGCATCATATTTTTGATTCCCACTCTGGCCAACATTTTCACTGCCACCGTATTAATTGAATTTCCCAAAGCATTCCTCAAACTCATTGGACCGTTAAATTTACCGGTGTAATTTTGCGGCGAGTAATCCTTTTGAGCTCCCACTCCCGGAAACGTTACCGGTACATCCATCACCATTGATGCCGCCGTGTAACCCTTTCTTAACGCTGTCACGTACGTCACCGGCTTTATACTCGATCCCGGTTGTCGTAAACCCTGAGTCACCACATTAAACTTACCGTCAGTTTTATCACTGTTATAACCCCGCGACCCGACCATTGCCAATACCTGCCCCGTCACCGGGTCCATCACCAGCGCCGCCCCATTACTAATACCTTGTTTCTCCACTTGGCTGATACCCACAGACACAATTTGTTGCACCTGGGTCTGTAAATTCAAATCCAAAGTCGTGGTTACTTTCAAGCCACCACTATCAACCAGCTCTTCACCGTATTTTTGCGCCAAGATATCTTTGACCCAAAAAATAAAATGTGGTGCCAACATCGTCGTCTGATTATTATAAAATTTGTAATTTTTTACCTCTTCAAAAGTTTTATCAGCCAGCTCCTGATTAATATAACCATCAGCTACCATCCGGTCTAAAACATGTTTTGATCTATCAACATACGCCGTCGGGGTTTTAGAAAATGGCGAGTACACACTGGGGCGCTGGGGCAATCCGGCTAAAATCACCGATTCGGCCAAATCCAAATCTTTCACCGATTTATTAAAATACTGTCCTGAAGCCGAACCAACCCCCCAGGCTGCGCCGCCATATGGCGCCTCATTTAAATACATCAACAGAATATCACTCTTTTTATATCTGGCCTCAATCTGAACCGCTAAAATAAATTCTTTTAATTTTCGGGTAACTGTCTTATCCGAGTTTAATAACACATTTTTAACCAATTGTTGGGTTAAAGTTGACCCACCGGTTAACTGTCCCATCACAAAAAAATTCTTAACAATTCTTAGCGGAGTTAACGGATCAAAACCCTTATGTTTATAAAAATCTTTGTCTTCTACCGCTACCGTCGCATTTTTTAAATACTCCGGTAAATCCGCTTCCGTTACCGGCAATCGCTTGGCATCTTTATATAAGTCATAAATCAAGGTCCCGTTCCGGTCAAAAATCTGGGTCGAAAAGCCTACTTTTCTGACTACTCCGGTCGGTGATGGTAAATCGCTGGAAAACCACACAAATAAAATTAATATAGCGACCACACCCACTACTAAACCCCCCAACATTACCATTACCAGCCGATACCAAAAACGTTTTGATTTAAAATCTGGCTTTAATTTTTGCATCCAATTTTTTACTGTCGTTAACGCAGTAGTGTGCCCAACAGCGGTGCGAACCCGGACAGCAATAAAGCCAATAAAGCGATGACCAATATCGATTTTTG
>JAPLYY010000099.1 GCA_026395315.1 Candidatus Shapirobacteria bacterium
TGGCCGATTAAAAAACCGATGATAGTATCAACGCCGACGTTTTTGATGGGAAATGTGAATTGGGTTGATTTTTCCGATTATCCGGTGAGAGAAGTGAGGAATCAGGTTTGGCCGCAAAGGGAGATAATTGGGGCTTTGGAAATAATTTATGCCCAAAACCAACAAAAGACTAATCTGTTGGTGCTGATGAACCGGGAAGAGCTGAATGACAATAATCTCTCGATGTACAAAGAGTTATGGGATAAGAATGTATTTGAGACGGGGTCAGTGGGATCGGTGGCTAGATTTGACAGCAAAGAGCAGATTTTGACCTTACTTAAGGGCTTTGGAGCGATTTTGGTGCCTGATCAGACATTTGATCCGGCGCCATTTTATGGGATAAACCTAGAGGCTTACAAGCAGGTAAGAGACTATATTTGGGCTAACAAAGGGAAGTATGAGTGGATTGCCGAGTACCAGATGCCAAAATACGGTAAAGTTTACTTGGTTAGACCTTTGGACTGAAGACAGGCTTGGTAGAGGGGTTTTTGGGGTCCCTTTGGGAACAACCATCGATGGCAAGGTTTCTGATCTGAGTTTTATAGGCAGATAAAAATTGCAAGCCAATAACCGCTAAAATAGCGGTAAATACGACAAAAATGATCGAATTGATGAATTTGGTCATAGGTTTTTTAAAAAAGATTCGCTGGAAGTGCGCCAGCTCATCAGACCAGTTATTTCCGCCAGGTGGCGGACTTTACTGATTTCTTTTTCTCTTTCTTCTTTCTTTCCTTTTCCCGTGTGCGCTGGTCCCCCCGAAGGGGAACCAGCATAATGCGGGGGCCAGGTTACTGGGGATCTTTGTTGATAGTTTTAGACGTAATCTTACCGTCTTTGTCAACATTGACCCAGAGTACTGCCGAGCAGCCGTTTTGATCGCACCCCTCAGAGAAGCGCATTGTGACCTGACGTGAAAAATCCACATCATTGCACATGCCTACCCCATCGGTGGATGAGATTTCAACGGGACCATTGGAATTGTTGGTGACGACGACCACTTTGTCATCGACAAACAAAAATTCCTGGCCATTGACCCAAACATGCCCACCATTTACGCTGTACCCTGCAGGCAGGAAAAACTTGCCAGCATTCTTGTGCTCACACTTAACTTCGAACGTGTTGTCCGGGGTGATTTGCGGCATCAAAGCAGGGCTGTTGTCAACGATGACAGGGGCTGCGAGGTCGGTAGTAACTTGGGCGTTGGGGCACGCGTATGTTGAACCGTTAATGACGGTTGAGGTAGCGCCTTGTACGCAGCCACTTTTGAGGCTTTGTACCAGCGTGTGGTCTCCCCATGAAAAGGGATTGTACCAGACGCCTGGTTTTTCCGCACGAGGGTTTTGACATCCCGTGAGGATGAGTGCTGAAAGCACTATTACGGATACAAATACGAACAGATTTTTCTTCATTTTTGAGCTCCTTTTAGCTCGATTGAAATATTTCCCCGGATCCGGTGGGGAATTTTATTGAGTGAATTACACTGTATAAAGCATTAACACTAGTTTCTAGTGACAGCACGCTATTGACTAGATGACTAATCAATATGGTGCTGGCACCAGAAAAGATCCAAGTAGGGGGTTCAAAATGAGAAACAAGTTTGCCCATCGCCTTTTTTAGGAAAGATTGACCTCCTTCGCATAAAGCTACGGAAGGTCGAAGAAGAAAGAGATTGTTAAGGTACTTCACTTCGGGATTGGCTAAAACGCGGTGTTTTAGAAGCCCTAGTGAGGTGACTGGGTTTTATGCCCAAGATTGGGTATAAAAAAAGCCCAGGAGAGAAATGGGGTGGAATGTCTTTGAGGAGCCACCCACTCCATTTTCTCTTCTGGGTTCTTTCATAGCCTATATTATAAGTCACATAGCCCATAATGTCAAGTTATTAGAGTATTGAAGCTAAATACAAGATATGTATCGGATTGTTATATGGGACAGATTATTTACGAAAGTAATATTTGTTACAATTAGTGGTGACATTCAAGGACCAAATTAAGAAGATTTTTGACGAAACCAAAGAGGTAGATTGTCCGGCGTTTCCAGGTGAGAAAATTCATTTCAATTCAAAAGGTATAAATCACCTAATTTACAAAGGTGCGCGGAGTATGCGTGAAGTCTCAAGAATAAAGACGAATATTCGATTACTACCGGGAGCAATTAAATTGTTAAAGATAATGCCCATAGCACAGGAAGAATCAAGCTATATGGTTGGTGAAACGACAATGAAATATTGGGCGTTTGAGGGTGTAATTAATAAAAGAAGAATTAAGGTGGTTATTAGACAAAAAGGGGATGGGAATAAACATTTTTTTAGTGTAATACCAGCTTGGAGAAAAGATAGGTTTGGGCAAGTGAAAAACTCGAGAGGAGATTTGAGGAAAGAATAGCTGGCCGTCGACTTACGATTGGTCGAAATAAACCTTGCGGTTAACCAGCTGCGAGGATTATATCAAAAAAATACCCCCACGACAAGCGTAGGGGTATTTCGGGATCAAAACGAAATTAATAACCACGGGCGGCTTTTCTCAAGCCAAAGGCGACTAAACCGACACCAAGGGCAATTCCTGATCCTAAGAGGATGTTGGAAGCAGCACCGGTAGCCGGTAAACCGCTTTGGGTAGCAACAGTGGTAGATTTGGTACCACCGTTGGTAAAGAAGGTTAAATAGTCACCAGTCTGCGTACCGACGTCAGTAGTGATGTCGTAGCGGATGGTGGAGCTTTTTAGCTCTTTAACCAGGAAGGGCTTGTCCTTGACGGTAAGAGTGATGTTTTTGACGTAATCCTGACCGGCGGCGATCTGAGGAATAGTGAAGGAACCGGAGTCGGTGGTAGCAGTACCAGGCAGAGTTTCTTTAACGACGACGTTGGTTTGGTTGCGGTTGCCAAAGTTACTGATTCTTAATTGAACCTGGAACTGATCTTTAGCGCCAAAAATGATATTGCTGGAGTCGAGGTTGTCAACATAATTGGTTTGGGTGAAACCTTTACCTTTGAGGTTGACGACCATATTGCGAATTTCATCATCGGCGAGAGCTGAGGAAGCATTAAGTAAAAATAAAGAAACTAAAGACAGGGCAAATAAATATTTTTTCATAACAATAATTTTAATAAGTAATTGTTATGGGATAGTATACTACTAAATCAAACGGTGTCAAGGAACTTCTTGAGTTCGGGACCGATGACGGGATGTTTGAGGCCAAGGATAATGTTAGCTTTGAGCCAACGGAGAGGATCGCCGGTAGTCATCCAAACGCCGTGAGGCAAGGTCTGAGTTAAAACTATACCGTTTTTAGCTAAAAAATTGCTGGCATCGGTTAACCAGAGTTCGCCCTTAGAGATGGCCGTGTTCTTTAGAGTGTCAATGTAAATGTTGGAAAGAATAAAGCGACCACCCTGGCCGAAGAGAGAAGGTGCTGTTTCAGCCGGAAGTTTTTCAAACAGACCGGAAATTCGGTGGGGATAGAGGGGATCGTCAATATATTTCATGCTGGCGTAACGGTTGATTTCGGATGGGGGAACTTCTTCGACGGCAATAACTGATGATGGTTGATATTTAGCAAAAGTAGTGATCATTTGGGATAAAAAAGTACCGGGAATAGCTTCGATACTTAAATCATCACCAAAGGCATAAACAAACGAGTCGGTACCGATGAAATCAGCGGCAGCCAAAATGGGGGTGCCGTTACCGTAGGGAAGATCGGGTGTTTGATCAATAAAGGTAATTTTGGCTTTAGATAGAATAAATTTCAGGCTATCGATCATAGCTAATTTATTGTTTTCGGTGAGATATTTTTCCAGTTCAGAATCAGGGGTGAAATATTTTTCCAGTTCGGAGCTACCCGGTCTTTTGACAATAGCAATGTCGGTAATACCGGCACCGATCATTTCTTCGACCAAATATTGGATATTAGGTTTATCGAGAATAGCGATAAGTTCTTTGACATAGGCTTTAACAACAGGCAGAAAACGGGTACCGCGACCGGCGGCGGTGATGACAGCTTTGGTGATGGGCATTAGGTTATTTTAGCAAATGGCAGGCCCACGAGGATTCGAACCTCGAATGGAGATTTTGGAGATCCCAGTGATAGCCGTTTCACTATGGGCCTAGATGGGCAATTTTAACTTATTTTTGAATAATTTGCTAAAATAGGTCTACCTTTTGGGCCCATAGCGTAGTTGGTAGCGCGTTCCCATGGCATGGGAAAGGTCAGGGGTTCGAGTCCCCTTGGGTCCACTATGAAAAAAACTTTGTTGATCGTAATGGCCGGATTGATGTTAGCTGGTTGTGGAGTGACTAAATAAATTTATTTGCCGCCACTACCGCGATTTTGATTTCGAAAGG
>JAPLYY010000090.1 GCA_026395315.1 Candidatus Shapirobacteria bacterium
ACCCTATTGCCTCTTTTAAAATTTCCTCTGGTACCTACAACCGCACCCCAACCGGTATTTTTCATATTTGGACCAAAATTAGATCCCAAAAAATGTCCGGTGGCTCCAAAGAATTAGGTGACTATTATTATTTACCCAACGTTCCTTATATTATGTTTTTCTACAACGATAATGTTGAAAAACGTTTAGGATTTAGCATTCACGGTACTTATTGGCACAACAACTTTGGAGTCCCTATGAGTCACGGTTGTGTCAATATGAAAACTTCCGAAGCCCAAATTATGTTTAATTGGGCTAACCTGGATACACCCATAGTTATTTATGGTCACTACCAAACTTAATCGAACCGAAAAGTATCAATACATCGATTCCCTTAGAGGGTTTGCCGTTTTTGCAGTACTTCTGACCCATTGTCAACTCTATGGCAGCAACCAGTATTCTTTGCCTTTTAAGTCACTGTTGGATCACGGTACCCTAGGAGTTCAACTGTTTTTTATTATTAGCGCTTTTACCTTATGTTTGTCATTTAACCAAAAACTACAGTTTGAAAAACATCCAATTCTTAATTTTTATCTTCGCCGCTTTTTCCGAATTATGCCGCTATTTCTTCTGGCGACAATTTTCTATCATTTTAGCCCGGACAATCTCGACAATTCAATTCCTTTTAACTCACTTGTCCCCGGCAGTTGGACTATTTTTGTCGAATCCGGTTTCTATTTGATCTTTCCCTTCTTATTTTTCAGAATTAATAGTCTTAAACGATCACTCTGGTTCAGTCTATTCTTGGCCATCATTTATCAAATCTTTTATTATATTTATTATCATCAAGTGAATAATCTTTACTACTATTTACCAGCCCAGTTATCGGTTTTTCTCATCGGTTTTATCCTTTTTCATTTTACCAAAATTAAATTAGCTAGTTTAAAACCAACACTCTCCGACCTGGCTCTTGGCCAATTATTTATTCTTATTATTATCATTCAACTATCCTCACAAACCATTCTTCCTTATCATTTCATTTTTTCAATCTTATTTGGAATCAGTATTTATCTCTTGTCCCTCTATCCTATCCGGCTTTTTGTTAACAAAATAACCGCCTACATTGGAAAAATTAGTTTTAGTTTATACATTACTCACTTTGCCGTTCTTAAATTTATGGACTCAAATCATTTAGTTGATTTTGTTAATCAGAATTATCTCAATTTTTTTATTCGCTTACTGCTTCTGTTGATCGTTAGTACTTTAGTTTCCACCTTAACTTATTATCTAATCGAACTTCCCTTTATTAATCTGGGACAAAAATTAATTAATCGTTACCAAACCCCGGCATAATACGCATCGGCCACAATTGATGCTGCCATCACCCGGGGATAATCATTGTTTTTCCAAGCATCACTAACTTCATCAGCATACTGAACAAATTTTAAATAATTCTGTGCATTCCATGTCATTGCACTTTTCGCTTTCCCCACTGCCAGTTTTTCTAGTTTCATTTTTTCATTAGCCAATCCGGCTAAAATCTTGCCTGTTTTTAAATACTCCTGTGACATAATAATTTTTAAATAACCAAATATCACATCCGTCCGTTTACTTTCTTTTACTACGTTCCTAAATCCTAAAATATCAGCCGACAACATTACCCAACGATTGCTGTTTAGATTATCACTAGCCTTTGATAATAATAATTTGTTTTTTGGATACTCGACTTTTAATGCCTCGATTTCCCGGCTAATTAAGGCTTTCAAGTCAATACCATTACTATCTAATAGTAAATTGTTTTGACTGACATCAAATTTCCACAACTGTTCTGTATTATTTTTTATTTCATTTTCCACATACCCCCAACTATTTTCATTATTGGTCAATCCGTAAACTAAATGATAAGTTCCGTCGCTTTTTCCTACTAATTTTAATTGACAATTCTGATAGTTTTTGACATCAACTACCAAAAAATCACTGCTTTTCCAATTATCTATGCCACAGGTTAAATTCATTTCTGCCGGTGAACCAATATAAAACACCAGTTTATTTTCCAAATTATTATTCGATACTACTACCGGTACTGTATTCATTCCTAGGGTAGTCAGTACATAATTAATCGATTTATCGGGTATATAACCATGATTCGAAGCTAGTTGATAAAAATCCTGTCCCGCAAAACTGGCACTTTTTTTCAACACTGTTCCGTCACCCTCCCCATTCTCATATTTAGTTGGCACTCCTTCCGGCCAAATACCCAACATTTTTTCAAAAATAGTTCTGTCTCCTAAAATAATCCACTCTTTCGTTAGTTGGCCAATTCCCGCCACCGGGTTAATCCACCCACCAGTAAATATCATTGATTGATTTTTTGATTTTAAATAGCTATTGAAATCAGTTTTATTGACAGCCCCCGTTTTATCCTTCAAAAAATAAAAATCCGGTAATAAATTTCCCACCACCGGCGAATAGTTGTGAATCGTTTCTACGGTTGTATTCGTATTTTTTCGGTTTAATTGCAGTAAAATATTCATCGCAATTCCCGCCGCATCAAATTTATCCGATACTTTTCCGCCACTCCACGCATCGTAAGCGCTCACTGCCCCATCGTGAGGCGAGCCCAAAGTAATTATATTTCCCATCTTTGGGTTATTATCTTGCCCCCACACTCTAGCCACCAACCCTCCCAAACTATGCCCTACTAAATCTACTTTCTCACTCGTCCCAACATTATTGTTGATAAAAGTATTTAAATTGGATTTAATTTCCTCCACCGGCCGCCGCCAATCATAATTCCACACCAGCACGTCTTTTCCTTGTTGTTTCAAAGCGTTAACTAAATTATCATAGTTTTTTACAAACGGTGTCATTTTCCATTCAGT
>JAPLYY010000028.1 GCA_026395315.1 Candidatus Shapirobacteria bacterium
AAAACTCCCACTCTTACCCCCAAACCAACTAATACCCCCACTGGTACCCTAGTCCCGTCCAAAACTCCCACTCTTACCCCCAAACCAACTAATACCCCCACTGGTACCCTAGTCCCGACCAAAACTCCCACCAATACTCCCATTCCTTCCAATACGCCCACCGGTACTCCGGCTCCCACCAATACTCCCCAACCAACCAATACTCCGGTGTACGTTGTTACCAGTACTTCCACTCCGGTTCCAACTGAAATCTTAGCCTCTGGTCCCAGTCCCACCAGAATTATTTTGCCCCAATCGGGACTTGAATTCCCGCTTCAGGCTCTGACAATTATTGGAGCCATCGTCACTTTGGCTGGATTTTTGATATTATTGTAAGTTGAATGAGAAATAATACATTTTCGGCCCTATTTGAAGCCATTCGGCCGGTTCAGTGGATCAAAAACTTTGCTTTATTTGCCGCGGCTATCCTCAATGGTCGGTTAACTGATCCGGTGATTTTTTCTCAGAGTCTGTTAGCTTTTATTACTTTTTGCTGTCTGTCATCCTCGTCTTATCTGATCAATGATTTACTAGATGTCGACAATGACCGCCGTCATCCTTTTAAAAAAAATCGTCCTCTAGCCCGTGGTGACATTTCCTTATCTTTTGCCACTGTTACTGCCGTTATCCTCCTTTTTTTTGGTCTCAGTATCAGCTTTTTAATTAACAATGGTTTTTTTACTTTTTCCCTTATTTTTATCTTACTTCAATATGCTTATTCCCTTTTCTTAAAAAAGAAAGCTTTGCTCGATATTATTGGTATTGCCACTTTCTTTATTATGCGGGCTTATGCCGGCGAAATCGCTACCGGCTACCATCTTCCGGTTTGGATTATGTTGACAGTTATTTTTCTTTCCCTCTTTATCGCCAGCGGTAAACGCCGCAGTGAATTGGTGAATACTGGCCGGAAAAGTCGTCAGGCTTTGGAAGGCTATGGTCGGAGTTTGTTGAACTTCTACACCACCATGTTTGCCGTTTGTGCCTTAATTACCTACTCCATGTTTACTTTTTTTGAAGAAACAGTTCGTTTTCAAGGTATAATCCACGAGTTTCTGTTAAGTAATTATCCGGCCGCTCTCGATCGAAAATGGTATATGGTTACTATTATTCCGGTTATTTTTGGCATTATGCGCTACGGCCAGGTAATTTTTGAAATGCAGGAAGGGGAACGGCCCGAGCGGACCATTGCCACCGACATTCCGCTGCTTTTTTCGGTTGTCATTTGGGGACTAATGATGATTACCATTATCTATGTCCTCTAAGTATTATTGGATCTTCGTTATTGTTGTTCTTCTCATTACCCGTTTCTACGGCTTTAACTGGGGTAGTGGTTATGCTTTTAATCCGGATGAAAATAATATGGCCACCTCAATTAGCCAAATGTCTTTTTCAAACTTAAATCCTCATTTCTTTGCCTATGGTCAATTCCCTTTATATCTCGGTTTCATTACTCAAAAATTAATAAATATCCCCAATACTTTTATTAATTCAATTTACACTCTCCGTATTTGGTCAGCCGTATTTTCCTGTCTTGCAGTCTTAATTCTGTATTTAATTTATTCTAATAAATTTTTCTTCCTACTACTGATTTTTACTCCAGGTTTAATTCAAATTGCCCATTTCGGTACCACCGAGAGTTTACTTTTACTTGTTTTTGTTTCCGTTCTTTACCTATCTATTACCCACCGTTATTTTTTCGCCGCTGTTATTTGTGGTATTGGCATCGCTACCAAAATATCCGCTTTAATTTTTATTATTCCGGCAGTTCTCTCTCTGGCGAAAGATAAACAATTTATTAAATTATTTTTATTTTTAGTTATTATTTTGGCGGTCTTTTGTTTTCTTTCTCCTTACAATCTAATTAATTTTTCTGATTTTATCTCTGCTTTCAAATACGAAACCGCTGTTGCTAATGGTTCTCTCCCGGTTTTTTATACCCGTCAATTTATCGGTACTTTTCCCTATCTTTTTCAATTCACCCATATTTTCCCCTACATTGCCGGCCTACCTATGTTTGTTTTTTCCATTTTTTCCTTGTATAGACCAAAAATATACAAAACCAAGTTAATAATGATTTTTTCCTGTTTAATATATTTTCTTTATTTTGGTCAGGTGTTTACCAAGTGGACCCGGTTTATGTCACCTCTTTTTTTTGTTTTTCCGCTTCTGTCCACCCTTTATCTCAATCGCCAAAAACCAATCATTAAGTACCTATTAACCATTATTTGTCTTATTCCTGGTCTTATTTTCTTCTCCCAATATTTTAAACCGGACATTCGAATTACCGCTTCTGACTGGATGAATCAAAATTTACCGGTCAATTCTAAAATTCTTTCCGAATCTGGCAATGTCGTTAATCTTCCTTTCGGAGGAAAATTTTCTGTAGATAATTTTGATTTTTATAATCAATCACTACTGTCAGTTGATAATTATAATTATATTTTAATTCCCTCCCGTCGGGTTTTCAAAAACAATTTTGCTCCGAAATACTATCAAAAATTATTTTCCGGACAACTCGGTTTTACTCAAATCATCCAATTTTCTCCCTTACCCAACTTATTTTTAAACGACGAAAATGCCGAAGAAACTTGGACCGTTTTTGACCGGCCGACTATTAGAATTTTCCAAAGAACCAGTGAAATATAAAATATTTTTAATATTCATTGTTGCTCTACTTCTCCGGCTATACGGGCTCAATTGGGATCAAAATCAGCATCTTCATCCCGATGAACGTTTTCTGACCATGGTCGCTACCGATATAAAATTACCCGACTCATTAATGCAATATTTTAACACTTCAGCCTCTCCTCTAAATCCCGGCAATTACCCCAATTATCAATTTTTTGTTTACGGTACCTTTCCTTTGTTTTTGGCCAAAATACTGGCTCATATATTTAATCAAGATAATTATTCTCAAGTGGTTTTCTGGGGTAGAGGCTTATCAGCCTTATTTGATTCACTCGTTGTTATTCTTCTCTATTTTCTCTCCAGAAAAAAGTTACTGCCTTCCCTGCTTTACGCTTTTACCGTCCTACCGCTTCAACTATCTCATTTTTTTGCGGTTGACACTTTTCTTAACTTTTTTATACTCGGTACTTTTACTTTACTTACTTACAATTTATTTATCCCCGCCGCAATTGCTTTCGGCTTAGCCCTAGCTTGTAAAATTTCGGCACTTTATTTTCTTCCGATTATCTTTCTCTTTTTAATTAAAAAACCTCAAAAAATATTTTATTTTATTTTAACTTTTATAACATTTCGTATCTTTCAACCTTATGCTTTTACCGGTCTTTTTCAAATTAATCCGCTTTTTATCTCTAACTTGAAAACTCTTAATTCATACAATAATCCTGATATTTGGTACCCACCGGCAGTTCAATGGATAAGTAAAATACCCCTGCTTTTTTCTTTTCAGAATATCGTTCTTTGGGGGGTAGGTTTACCCCTTGTTAGTATTTTTATATTTTCTCTTTTTAAAATCAAAAAAATTAAATTAAATTTTATTGTCATAATTTCACTGATTTGGATTTTGTTTTTGTATTTATATCAAGGCTCTCAATTTGTCCACACCATGAGATATTTCTTACTAATTTATCCATTTATCTGTCTTCTGGCTGGTTACTTACTCATTAATTTTTCCAAAAAAGCAATTTATATTTTTGTCATTTGTCATTTATCATTTGGTTTTTTGTTTTTAAATATTTATTCCCGTCCTCATTCCCGGGTCCAGGCATCGGATTGGATTAGTCTACATATTCCCTCCGGGTCAACCATCAGCAGTGAGTATTGGGATGATGCTTTACCTTTGGGTTATTCGGGTTACCAAAACATATCTTTACCTTTTTACGATCCCGACACGCCGGATAAATGGGAAAAAATTAATAATTCACTTTCGCAAATAGATTACCTAATCATGTCTTCCAATCGTCTTTGGGGTTCTATCCCCCGTGTCCCGGACAAGTATCCCGTCACTGCTAAATTTTATCAGGATTTATTTGCCCAAAATTTAAATTTTAAAAAACTTATTGAAATAAATTCTTATCCCGGACTAAGTTTATCTTTTTTGAAAAATTGTTATTATCTCGGCCCTACCAATTTTCCCGGAATAGAGAACCACTGGTTTGCTATCGATTCTCAGTGTCGTTATCCCGGTATTTATCTCCGCGACGACACTGCCGAAGAAGCATTCACTGTTTACGATCACCCTAAAGTCTTAATTTTTCAGCAAAAAAATTAAATTAGCCTTCGTTTTTACTGCTACCAAATAACCTTGCTTTTTAAGTAATTCTTCGACATTTGTCTCCACACAAATTACTGTCGGTTTAACTTTTTCCCACGGCCAACTATTCAGTATCTTTTCATCAAATCCTTCAGTGTCCAATGACAGCAAATCGATATTTTCATTCACTATTAACTCAACTTTGATTAAACGAGTTTTTGTTACTTTAGATAATTTGTGACCCCTTTTAATATTTTTTTCTGCCTCAACCTTGGAAAAAGTATTTATCGCTGGAATTAAAAATTGATAATAATCCATTTCACTGTTTTTATCCGAAATCCCAGCATTAATAAATTTATCTTCCGGCCGGATTTTATTAAACAACACTTTTATTTCTGGATTTGGCTCTACCACTGTTCCTCGCCAACCTTTTTTGTAAAAATAATAGGTATTGCTTAATCTGGTCGGATGATAGCCGCCGATTTCCAGATAAATTCCCTTTGTTTTTTTAATTAATTTGTTTATCAATAAATCTTCATAATTTTGGGCGTATGAACCTCTGACTATTTCCCGCCACAATTTCCGGTGAATTTCTTTTAAACCTGCCCTTGCCAAAATTGCCGGATTATAACTTTTTAACAATTCAAAATACTTTTTCATAACTTTCCATAAAACTTTTTATCGAAAATATATTGATATTACTTATTTTTGGTTTATTCTTTATTACTGCCGTGATCTTATTGGCCAAATCTTTGACATCATTAGACCTAAACATTTTCCCCATGCCGGTTAATTTGACCGGCACCCTCACTCCGGGAATATCCGATACCACTACCGGGCAGCCGCAACTGATCGCCTCCGCCGACGCCATTCCAAACGCCTCTAACCGGTTATTACTTGGTAACACCATACAATCGATTGAGTTAAAAAATTTAACCGGATTATTAATTTTTCCTAATTTGACTATTCTTATATCCATGTTTACCAACAGATCAATTTTTTGTTGATATTTTTCTTCCCCGATTATATTCTCTGGTCCGGCTATTACCAAAGTCCAGCTCTTCGGTAAAAAACTAAAAGCTTCAATTAAAAGTTCTATATTTTTTTCAGACGATATCCTCCCCAGAAAACCAATTATTTTTTCACCTTTAAATTTAAATTTCTCCTTTGTCGACACAATTTTCACCGGCGGATAAATTTCTATCATTTTTTGACGATATTGTTGCCACAAATCATTACCAATAATATAATCCATCGAATTCACCACGATTTTTTCACTTAATCCCAAAACCAACCAGTCGATAAGCTTTACCCCAAAACTAATCAGATTATTTCGGCTGTTAAATTGACATTGATACGTTGTCACCACCTTTTTCCCGAATAATTTTCCCCATAATGCCAGCCAAAAACATTCCACTGATGGCAAATGACAATTAACTATGTCAGCCTCTTTTACCATCAGCAAACTTTTCCAGCAATACCTCGGCATTATAAAACCTTTTCCCAAAGAAAATCCTGGAATTCTCACAATATTTATTCCCCTCCTTTTTTCAAAAGAGGGGTTAGGGGAAGATTTTGCCGTTAATACTTTTACTTCATATTTCCTTTTCTTCAGTTCATCAGCTAAAATTACACCATATTGAGTTACTCCGGAAATATTGGGCAGCCAATAAGTTATACCGATTAATATCCGAGGTTTCTTCATACAACCTACTTTATCATGAAACCAAAAAGCATCCTTTTTTGGCAGTCAAAATTTGATTTCCTTAAATATCTCGAATCGTTTGCTATCGGTAAAATTAACCTAATCATCTTTAATTATGCCATTTGGTTCTTTCTTTTTTACCTTTCTTTTTCTTTGATCAAATTTAATATCAATATTTTTTGGCAGATTCTTTTTGCCACTATTTCCGCCGAAATTATCGAAAGAATCATTAAATCCAAAGTTTATTGGCGCCGGCCCATGTTTGCCCGCCACGACACCACTCCGGTTGGACTGGTTGATAAATGGTATAAAACTGGTTCTTTTCCTTCCGGTCATACTATCAAGGCAGTCTTCTTTTTCCTTTTTTGTCTGCAATATCATATTTTTCTCCCTATTGCGTTTTTAGCCATAGTTACCCCTTTATTATTTTTTCGAATCCTTATCGGTTTCCATTATCCGATTGATATGC
>JAPLYY010000081.1 GCA_026395315.1 Candidatus Shapirobacteria bacterium
AAAAAACAAATATTAAAAAAGAAATAATCGTTGTTGAAAATGGTTCTACTGATGGTAGTGTTGAAGCTCTATCTAACCTAAAAACTAAAATACCTATCGTTCTGTTGCCGCAACCGACTAACCTTGGCTTTGCCAAAGCCATTAATCTCGGCCTAAAACACTCCAAATACAACTATGTCTATCTCATCAATAATGATATGGAGCCCCAAGAAAACTTTTTTAATTCAATCATCAATTCTGCAGAAAAAATCCTTAAACAAAACCGAAAATTCTTTGGGATTTCCTCTCAGATTTTTTTCTTTGATTCGACTAAAAGAAGAGAAGAGTCAGGTAAAACCTATCTTTTACCTAGTTTGGGCTATATTTCTGTGGCTCATTATGTTCAAGAAGCAGCTCTAAAAGTACCTTCAATTACATTCTATCCGGGTGGTGGTTCTTCATTGATAAACAAGCATTATCTCCAAAAAATTGGCGGTTATGATTATAAAACCTATACTCCGCTTTATTGCGAAGATCTTGACGCTGGTTTCATCGCGTGGAAACTTGGTCTGCCTTCCTATTTCGACCCCGACTCACATATCATTCACCACCATCGCTCCAGTTCCACCAGATTAATTCAAGACCCTAGTTATTTTATGTTTAAAAATTGGTTAGTTTTAATTTTAAAAAACTTTGATTCATGTAAAAATATCATCAACCATTTGTTTTTATATCCGGCCAGAATTGTTTTATCTGAATCACATACCAAATACGCCACGGAAGCTCTGAAAAATATCAAAAATATTTATATTTCTAAGGTTAAACTTTATAAATATAAAACCATTAATTCCGATCACTCTCTAATAAATTTCCCAAAGTTTGAAAATAAATTCAATAAATGAAAAAGAAAAAATTACTCCTAGTCACCGCTATTCCTCCATTTCCCCAAGACAGTGGTGGCGCCACCAGAATTAAAAATACCATTAAAGAACTTTCCAAGAGTTTTAGTTTATATCTTATCTCGTTTAAAAACGAAAATTACGAACTTAGTCCTGAAGAAAAAAGTGACTTAAATAATTGGTGTAAACAAATAATCTATGTTCCCATAGGTAACCACAAAATTTTTGGTTCATATCTTGACTTAGGTCAACCCTATTGGTTTTCTGAGTGGTATTCACCGGAATTAATTACCATCATCAAATCAGTATTAAATAATCAATACTTCGACCTGATCCAAATAGAAACTTCTCAACTTTTATACCTAATCGACTATCTTGATAAAATCGATCAAAAAAAATGTATTTTTACGGCCTATGACATCTCCACAATTTCATTTTACAGGCGACTAACAGAAATAAAAAATATCAAACAAAAAATTATTCATTTCTTTAGATTTATTGAAATTTTTCTCTACGAAAAAAAATATATTCAAAAATATAGGATCATAAATGCCGTATCCCAAAACGACAGTATTTTACTAAAAAAGTATTTCCATCCAAATCGGGTATTTACCCTTGTCAACGGTATAGAAAAAGTAGAATTCTTAAAAACCAAAGAAAAACGAAATGACACCACAGTACTAGGCTACATTGGTTCATTTTCCCATCCGCCTAACCGTACCGCTTTTCTCTACTTTATCAACGAAATTGCTACAAAATTAGAAGAAAATAATATAAACTATAAATACCTTCTGGCCGGAAATAATGACAACCGTGAAATAAATTGTTTTCTATCAAAAGTTCCATCAACGATAAGAAACAAAATTATCAACCTTGGTTTTGTCGATAGTCCTAAATATTTTTTTCAAAAAATTGATATTTTAATTACGCCCATTTTCGCCGGTTCCGGCAGTAGAATCAAGATTTTAGAGGCATTAAGTTTTGGCAAAAAAGTTATCAGCTCCAAGGTTGGAGTTGAAGGAATTAATCTAAACACCAATCTGATCTCAATCTGCAACACTTCGCAAGATTATATCAACGAAATAAAAATTTTTCAGGCTAAAAAAAATAATTTGGATTATAATCAAGAAAAAGAAAAAATTAATCAACTAACCTGGGAACATATTTTCAAAAATTATTTAGCTTCAATCTTATTAATTATTATTCCTAATTCCCGCAAATCTTTACCCAAATCAAATTCAGCCGGTATATAGAATTTGTCGAGCTTTAATTCTAAACTTAATGTTTCATTTTTTGGAACATTTAAAGTAATATCCACCGCTCCTTTATCAAAAGAACCGTTTGAGAATTTTTGCTCATCAATTATTTTTCCATCAATAATAATTTGTAAAATTAATGAATTTTTATAAACTTTGGAAAAAATTTCTGTTGGTAAATAGACATTCATCGACAAAATTCCTTCTTCACCACTAGTAACTCTTGCCATAACGTTTTTTCCAATCCAACCATCACTATTCCAACCGAATAATTTAACAATTTTTTTTGAATACATATCTTCTCTAAAAACACTTAATTTATATTTTTTTAACACACCAATCGCATTTAAAGTTTCTTTTTTAGGCCACAACAAAGATTCTAAGGAGTCGTCAGTAGGAAACAATA
>JAPLYY010000087.1 GCA_026395315.1 Candidatus Shapirobacteria bacterium
CCCTGGTTGCCGCCGGTGATGTAAATTAATGGAATATTCGGGGAAACAAGATGGCGGTATTTTGAATTCAGGTGGTTGAATACTTCCCGCCGAATTAGATTACCGGTAATGACAATTTTTTTAAGTGGCAAAGAAACAGTGTTATTATAAGGAAAAGATAGGGCAATTTTGTCAACAAAATAGGAGTTTATTTTAGTTGACATACTAATTGTTAGAGTTTGTTCGTGGGTAATTGATTTAATTTGAAGTATTTTGGCGGCGATAATTACCGGGACAGAAATATAACCGCCAAAAGAGACAACTAAGTCGGGTTTAATTTTTTTTAACAGGAGTAGCGATTGAAAAAAAGCTTTAATAATCAAAAAGGGACTAAGGAGATTGGATAAATGATTATGGCGGTTAAGTTTACCGCTGACCAGAGGGTGAAAGTGAATGTTTAGGGCGGAAATAGAACGGGTTAAATGAGTCTCGCTTCGGTATTGATGGCCGACATAGTGGATGGTCCAATCAATGTTTTGATCCTCTTGAAGTTGGTGAATCAGCTCGATGGCGGGAGTGTGGTGAATCCCGGTGATGAGAATGCATGTTTGCGGTTTCATTATCAATTGAGTATAACAATAAGGCCCGGGTTTGGATATTTTCAACTAAACCAAAACCGAAAAGAAGGGTAATCAGAGATGATCCGCCATAAGAAATTAGGGGTAGGGGTTGACCGGTTAGGGGAATAAGCCCGGAGACAGCGGTGTAATTGATCAATGTTTGAAAAGTAATCCACAGACCGATACCGGCGACGATTAAAGATTCAAAGGAGGAAGTTAGGGAAACCGAAAGCTTAAATAAATAAGAAATAATGAAAAAATAGCCCAGAGTCAGAAGAAAAATTCCTAAAAAACCGGTTTCTTCACCAATAATGGCCAAAATGGAATCGGTGGAAATTTTTGGTAGAAAACGGTATTTTTGTTCGGAATTTCCCAAACCTTTGCCGAAGAATCCACCGGAACCGATGGATAAGATTAACTGATTACTGTGGTAACTGGTAGTCAGCCGGGCTTTGCGGTAAGGTGAGGTAATAATTAGTAAGAGACTTAAACTGATGGCGATGATACCGATGGAAAAGACGGTAAAAATATTACCACCGGCGAGGTAAAAGAGAGAAACGACAATGGTGGCTAGCAAAACAGTGGTACTTAAGTTAGGTTCGAACATAATGAGAATTAAAGGAGGGACAAGATAGAGAAGTAGAGATTTGAGAGTGTCAGTTTTCAGCTGACTAAAGATGTTGGCAAAAAATAAAATAGCAGTAAGTTTAACTATTTCAGAGGGCTGAACACCAACAAAACCGAGATCAATTCGCCGGGAAGCACCCAAAGCGGCAAAACCGATTTGGGGTAGCAGTACCAATAACAGCAGAATTACACTGGAAATATACAGCAGCGGGATCATTTTTTGAACCAGTTTCAGGTTGATAAAACGGCCAATTAGGAAGCCGCCAAAACCAAGAACAATCCAAATGATTTGTTTACGGAAAAATAAATATTGATCGTGGCTGAGGTTTAGTCCTTCAGTGGAGGATGATAAACCAATAAATAGCAACCCGACAAAAATAAGGCCAATGATACACAAATTAAAGGCTTTGAGAGAAGGCAGGCTATTTTTGGTCATGATAAAAGCTGGTCAAAATAGACGGGAGGAATTTCGACAGGGTTGGCGGTGGAAGAAAAAGCGTTAAATTTTTGGATTCGCTTGGTGGTTTGACCGGAAGCATTTTTTAAAGCCAACTCTGAACCAACTAAATTTTCATTAAAAAATCGTTTTTGTTCAGTAGTAATATCAAAGTCATAGGTTAATTTTAAAAATTCGGCGAGGTGGAATAGAAATAAAGGATTAAGGTTATTATTAATTTCAATTTGGGTATAAAAACTAAAAGAGGCGGTTAAACGCGGGTTGCATTCCAGAAGATAGATTTTGTCGGGAGTGATTAAAAAATCTAAACCAAAAAAACCGAGATAATCCAGAGCCGTCAGACAGGAAGAAAATACGGCTGTATTGTCCTGAATTTGGAGAGAAAGAGAGGGGTCAATATTGGCGGGCCATTGACGGCCGACAGTGGTAAAGGGATTTTGGGTCAGCGGTTTTAGGCCGGTGTATTGAAGAGCCACCGGGCTTTGGATTAGACCTAAACGGGTGAGACAGCAATTATTAAGAACGGTAAAACCGTGAAGGTAGGGCATAAATTTAGTGGGGGTATTGGGTTTGATGATAGTGGAAGCGGTTTGGTAGTCACTAAATTGATGAGTGGAATTGCCGGCCCAGCCAAAGTGGGTTTGGGTAACTATTTGATTACCAAATTTGGCTTGAGCGATTAAAAAATTTTCCTGATTAAAGGGAAGAATCAGATAATCGATTAAGGGTAGATTGTATTTGGAGCAAATAGCCGTAAATTTGATTTTGTCCTCTAAGAGTCGGTTGAGTGATGGTTTATTGGCTAAACAGAGCCAATTATTTTGTT
>JAPLYY010000107.1 GCA_026395315.1 Candidatus Shapirobacteria bacterium
TATGAGTATCGTTTTAAAATGGGGAGTATTGAAAATTGCTCTTATTGCTACCCGCCATTAACTGCTTTATGCAATCGTCTGGCATATTTAAAAAAAGATGGTGTTGTAGAGCTGCTATCAATTTCCTCTGTCGGCCCAACCATTGTGGCGGTGACAAAAGATGTCAAAACATGTAAATCAGCCTTTGAAAAAGAGAACTTAAACATATTTGAATTTACTCCAGAGAACCGAAAATATATGGTTATTACCAAAGAATGATTAGTAACAAAACTGATTATCGAAAAAATGCAGAAGAGTTTTGGAATGATTTTGAAAATATTAAATGGTTTAAGAACGAACCGGTTCCTCAGTATTGGATAGATTTTTTTAAAAGATATTCCGGAAAGAATAAGTCTGTACTTGATTTAGGCTGCGGAGCGGGTAGAAATACAGAGGTACTGTTTAAACTTGGTTTTGATACGTATGCTTGTGACCTGTATAAAAATATGGTCTCAACAACAAGAAAGTGTTTAATTGGGATTGGTGTCGATAAAAAGGTTGCGGATGAAAGAGTGACTTTGGGGGACATGCTAGATATCAAATTCCCGGATCAATACTTTGACATTGTTTTGAGTAATGGTGTTTTTCACAATGCCTACGACTTAAGCGAACTTGACAAGGCCATTGGTCAAGTATCGAGGGTCCTAAAGAAAAATGGTCACCTATGTTTCAATATGTTTTCTTCTGAGAAGCTAGAATCATTCAAGAAAACTGGAGACTCGGTTTATGTGACAAAAGAGGGTTTGGTTATGACGCTAATCACCAGTCAAAATTTTCAGAGGATCTGTTTGGATCACGGTCTTAAAGCGGAATCTCCAATCGTCCAGTATAAACGGGAAGTAAGCACCGGTGTCCGCGCGGTAATGCGGGGAATAATGGTAAAGGACTAAGCAACTTTAATTAGGTTATATTTTTCGGCAAGATGTTGAGCCAGTTTCTCATACCCCTGGTTCCAAATATGGAGTCTTTCTTCCTCCGGGTACTCTGTAATTGAACGTGATTCATCCAATAGTCGGATAATTCCATTCCAGCCGTGTGGGTTTTCACCCTTGGATTCAGAACCAAATGTCATCGGGACTTGGAAGACATATTCGAATGATTGACCGTCCGGAAAACCAACAACTGACGCGACTTCAAAGTGGCCGGTATTATCGCCAAATTTCTGGCATATTTCAATAACTTTTTCCACCGGAAGCATTTTTTCAATGTAAGCGGTATACGGTCCTGGTAAATTTAAAGCGTGAATGAATAGACTATGGTCTTCTCTGACAGCCGGTGTGTTTAGTTCTTTGGCTGCCTCTAGAGCGGTGTATTTAGCTATTTCCAAACTGGTTGAAGCCTGAATCTCCACATAATCCTTTTCGACACCGGAGAGTTCAATACTATATTTTTTAAAAACACTATTAGCTGCCATTGTTTTACTCGGATTACGAGTAACTAAGTAAATTTTCATTTATATTTTAAAAGGTAACTGTGGGAATAATATTCTTTTTTTTACAGACTGTCTAGGTTTGGAATTTTCCCATCCGCTACACTAGACCGAACCAGAAGTAATAAAAACAGGATTATCAATAAAATTCGTGGTTAACAAGTAATTTCTCACCCATCTTTCCGTTCGAGTACTATCCCAGCGGGGGAGCCAACGTCATGTTAATACGTAAAGATACGCCAAATATAGTTTTATGCTATGGTAAAATAAGGTAGTTTTCCAAACAAGTTGTTGCTAATATTCTCTTCTGGACTATTATATATGAATATGAGTTCATATAAATGTTGTTCAACTGGAAGCAATCAATCAAAAGAAGTAGGAGAATTATCTGCTCTATTAAAATTGATTTCCGAAAATAGCCGTTTGCAAATTCTTTGTATTCTAAAAAACGGGGAACATTGCGTCTGCCAGCTAATGGAACATACCAAGTTATCACAAAGTTTGATTTCTCATCATCTAAAAGACCTAAAAGATGCTGACTTAGTGGTAGACCGTAAAGATAGTAAATGGGCCTATTATTCGCTAACACCAAAAGGAACAAAAATTACTAATTTAATTTTTAATATAAATCAATGAAAATCCAAGTCATAGGTTCAGGTTGTCCAACCTGCAAAAATCTTTACGAATTAACTAAAACCGCTGTAAAAGAATTGGGGGTTGAGGCTGAGGTTGAATACTCAACTGACATTTCAAAAATAATTGAAATGGGTGTTATGCAATCACCCGTATTAGCCATTGACGGCAAGCCAGTTATGGTCGGTTCGGGTAATTTAGACAAAATTAAAGAAATAATTTCTAAAAGTCATACGGGCAAAGCTTTAGTAACTGAAAAAAAATGTTGTAGTGGTGATGAAGAATGTTGTAGTGATAAAGACAAAAAGGGAAAGGATTGCTGTGAAGGTGACGATTGTTGTAAAGATAAACCAGAAGAAAAGGTCTGTTCTTGTGGGGGAAATTGCTAATTAAATCTATGGATATTTTTTACCCAATCCAAATTTTTGCCAATACGGTTACTTCAAATTGGCTCAATCTACCAAAGGAAGGTTATCTTGGTTCAGCCCTTAATTTCTTTATTTACGACACTATAAAAATTGGCATCCTTTTGGTATTTATTAACTATTTAATGGCCATTACCCGTTATTATTTTCCTACTGAAAAAGTTAGGGACCTACTTACTAAAAGAAGATGGTTTGGTCTCGACTATCTTTTTGCCGCTTTTTTAGGAGTGGTTACACCTTTTTGTTCTTGCTCGTCTATCCCACTTTTTATCGGCTTTTTAAGTGCAGGTATCCCGCTCGGAGTTACTTTTACTTTTCTTATTGCCTCGCCTTTAGTTAACGAAGCATCATTGATTTTATTTCCAGCTTTGTTTGGGTTAAAAACAACTATTATTTATAATCTGGTTGGAATAGTAGTCGCCGTGTTGGGTGGTTTTGTTATCCAACAGCTTCACTTGGAAAAGTATGTCAATGCCGACCTTCTTAAATTCAAATCCCGACTTGATGTCGAAGCTGAAAACAACGGTCAAAAAATTCAACTTAAGAAACTCTTAGGTTATTGGTGGGCAGATGGTATCAAAATTACTAAGAGTATTTTTCCATATGTAATTCTGGGTGTAGCTATCGGTGCCATTATCCACGGCTATGTTCCAGCGTCTTTAATTGAAAAATATCTGGCTATAAAGGCGTGGTGGGTAGTTCCTGTGGCAACTCTTTTGGGTGTCCCGCTTTATGCCAACTCTGTTTCTGTTATTCCAGTGATGGAAGCCCTTGTTGGGAAAGGAATACCACTTGGAACAGCCTTGGCCTTTATGACTGCCACTGTAACCTTATCCATTCCTGAGGCCTTAATTCTTAAAAAGGCTATGAAGTGGCAACTATTAGCTATTTTTTTTGGAATTACGATTATTGGCATTATGATAATTGGTTATTTATTTAATTATTTATCGTGAACAAATTTTTTATTATTGGTTCAGTTGTTGTCGTCTTTATTTTTATACTTGCTGTTTTCCAACCATTTAAGTCAAAGGAAGAGGTTGTTTTATCAGCTCAGGACCAACAACCAATTCCAACTCAAACAATATCAACCTCTCTTCCTTCTGGTTCTGAAAAAATAGAAGTCCTGCACTTTCACGCTACTCAACAATGTATTTCCTGTATTAACATCGGTAAATTTACTAAAGCAGTTATTGAGGAAAAATTTCCAGAAGAAATGCAGAATGGCAAAATTATTTTCAAAACGATTAACATTGATTTGCCAGAAAACTATAAAATTGCTAACGATTATAAAGTCAGTGGGTCTGCCCTTTATATCAATGCTATTAAGGATGGAAATGATAATCGTGAGGAAGACACAACGGTTTGGCGGTTAGTTACCAACGAAGCTCAATTGAAAAGTTATTTTGAGGCCAAATTGAAAAAACTACTTTAATGTTATGGATTGGATAAACTCCCTAATCGACACTTATAACATTCCTTTGTTGTCGGCTTTTTTAATCGGAATAATGACTTCTCTAAGTCCTTGTCCTTTGGCAACCAACATCACTGCTATCGCTTTTATTTCAAAAGAAATTAAAACAACTAAAAATACTTTGCTTAATGGTCTTTTTTATACCATTGGTAGGGGGTTAAGCTATACCATTTTAGCCACACTCATTTATTTCGGTTTGTCATCGTTTCAAATCTCTTCGATTTTTCAGGGTTGGGGTGATAAGGTCCTTGGTCCGTTGTTGATTTTAATCGGTTTAGTGATGTTCGATGTCATAAAACTTAATTTCAAAAACAGTAGTTCAAAAGTAGAAAGTCTTAAAGTATGGTTATCCAGAAAAGGTTATATTGGTTCGTTTTTATTAGGTATGCTTTTCGCCTTGGCTTTTTGCCCTTACAGCGGTGTTTTATTTTTTGGTGTTTTAATCCCATTAGTATTAAAATCATCGGTAGGACTTTTATTACCTCCGCTATTTGCCTTAGGAACAGGTTTACCCGTGATTATTTTTTCGTTTATTATCGCTTTTAGTGCTAATAAAATCGGTCAAGTTTTTTCCAAAGTTTCAAAAGTTGAAACAGTTATTCGAAAAATAACGGCTTTGGTATTTATTTTAGTAGGGGTTTACTACCTTAAATATCTGTTATTCTAAACCACTAGATTGAAGCTTTGAAAAACTGTTTGTATATTTTGTAAACTAAATTCAAACTCAATTTCTCTGTTCCTAAATATGTTTACTAGTGGGAGCAACACAAATATAACGGAAAGATACGTAATATATGCTTGTATGCTAATGTAAAATAGAGATAAAGTATAATTCCCATATGGATCATTCAAATAGTGAACACGACAGAGTTCCAAACCCAACAAAAGTAATCCACTTTCCCAAAACCGATATTTTGGTACCATCTCAGACCAATATTACACAAGAATATATTGAGTATTTTAAAGACGGCTTGCCTTCCAACTTTATTGAAGTGAGCCCGGAAATTTTTTTCAACTCTCCAGATAACCCAACATTAGTTGCAAAACAAAGAATAATGAGAGCGAAGGACGTCCGCAGAAAAAGACACGAAGGTGGATACATTCGTATGACACAAGAGAGCATGAATGCTGGAAATAGTTTGATGAATGAGTTTAGTTTAGTCGAAGAAATTCAACAGGTAGTAAATTCAGAAGAAGCCCAACAGTTTGCCAAAGAAAAAGGTTTTGAAGGATTGGCGTATGTGAGACCAATAATAGGAATAATAAATCGAGAAAATGGGAAAAAATACATGGTATATCCATTCATTGAGGGTAAACAGTGGTATACAAGCCCTCCGGGAATGATTATTGAAGATCATGAGCCAGTGCAACCACTTATAAACCTTTTTGAGGAAAAAGGAATTAATCCTGAAGATTTAATTCCCAGACAATTTAGAATCGGACCAGACAACTGGATGTATCTCTTAGATACTGATCAATATCATAAAGTACCAAATCGTCCCTAAACATACATTCTAATTTATAAAACTTCTTGCTAAATGGTAAAATAATAAATGGAAAATTCTAAAGTTGTTATTGACCCAAATGTTAATTGGGATGGTCTAAATTTAGAAATTCATTTTCTCAACCCAATATCCGTAGATATTCAAAAAGAAATCAAGGAAAAAATCTCCACCTGGGCACAGGTAGGTATTAACCAGGGGTACGGTGATGGAAATATGCACTATGAGGGAAAAGGTGAGTGGGATAAAAGTGGTCAATGGTATAAAGTTTGGCTGGATATGGGAACCGCTGACGAGTCGGCACTTAACAAGTTGGAAGAGATTCTTCTCCCCAACATGATAGACACAATAAAAGTAGGATATGAATTTCCAGATGATCGCTATGAACTTGACGACGAAACTAAGCAGTTGTTAGATGAATTTGAGCAACTAGATAGTAAATAAGTTTTTACCCACTTTTCTATCCGAATACTATCCCGGCGGGGGAGCTCTAGTTTAAAAGAATATTATTTTTATATAAATAGTCGGCGATCATTTGGCTGATTAAATTAACCCCCGCACTTGATGGATGAATATAAGTGCTGGGATTAATATATTTATTGATTGTCAAACCATTTTTATCCAAGGTTTTTTCGTAAACATTAATCAGGGGAATATTATGTTTTTTGGCGTAACTAATATGGTTTTCGATATATGCCCGTCTTTCATTAGCCCACTGAATTCTTATCTGGGGCGACAGATCTACTACACCCTTACCGTATGATGATGAAGGTGCCACCGTCGCTATAAAAATAATCAGGGAGTTGGGGTGAGTATCACTAAGTTCAGCCACCACCTGATCAAGGGCGGCAGTTTGTTTCTGGAGGCCCACCTCAAGCGGAAATTCAGACAGGGGATTATTACCGGAGGATTCAATCAGAATAATATCAAAATAACGGTTTAAAATAGCCGGGAAATTCTTGCCCTGGTTTACGGTATCATGATTGAGACGGTCCTCGAGGGAAAGAATATTGGTTGAACCAAAGCCGTAATTAAAAAGTCCGAAAACTTTTTTGGGATAATATTTTGTCAAGTCTGCCCTCAGGAAGTCGAAATTTTCACCCAAGGCCCCGGTCATCGAGTCACCTGTAAAGATTAGAGTATAAGAAGAGGCGGTGGCGATTTTGGGTGGTTCGTAGTGATCTATCAGTTTAAGTATCTTCGGTGTCGGAGTCGGCTGAATGGTAACCGTCGGCAGAAGTTGAACCGGTGGCTTGATGCCGAAAATTTTAATTACGGCTATCGCCAGAATAGATAGGAATATAATTACCTTTGAAATATTTTTATCCATATGTTTAGACTATCATCATAGAATACTTGTTATAATCTGACTGTGGATAAAGATAATATCTCCAAACTACTCCGGTATATTGCCATATTTGGAAATATATTATTCTGTTTTTGGATTACATATAACGGCATCAATGAAGGATTCAAAGGGACCATTTATCAGAAAATTTCTTATATTACCTTAATTCTTTTGCTGCTGGTTAATACAATACTTATTTATCGTAGGAAGTAAGTTTTGAAATCGTTCCACTCTTCGAGCATCGTAGACTAGAACTATTTTTTGAGTTTAAAACTAGTTCTAATTTTTCACTACCCCGACTGAACTCAAGAACTTAATCTATACCCAATAAAACAAAATTTTGTGATAACATAGGCCATGTCTAGAAAAGAGTGTTTTTCTAGTTCATGTAATCAAACCGAAATTAGTAAAAGTATAGAATTTGAAACAAAAGGTGTTCCTGTCCAAAAATTAGAGATTAATCCTGAAAATTTTAGAATTAATTTTTTAAAAAGTATTAAAAATAAAGATTTTTCTCGTTGTAATATCACGGATATTAGATCAGATTTAGCAGACGATTTTTTTAAAATATACTCAACATACAGAGATGATAAATCATCAGCAATTCAATTATTTAATGATTTTGAATTAATTAAAGATAATTTTATTCGTCTTTTACCAGAAAATATTGATGATATATCAAACCCAAACAAACAACTTTACAAAAGACAACCAGCATTAATTGAAACAATAGAGGGAACTTTAATTAGACTTGATAAATTAGAAACAATAAAAAATATTTTTGAAAATCATGTTAAAAGCATTATTATTGGCGGTTCCATGAGTTATGGTCAATTTTACAATATTAGAGAAAATTTGGATTCAACTGGTAGTTCTGACATAGATTTAATTTTTATCGTTGATAAAAATCAGTTAAGTCAAGATTGGAGTTTTATTAAGGAAATAGATTTTTTAGAGAAAGAAGACAAAGATATATTTCTAAATAGAAAAGATAAATTTTTATCATTTTATAAACATGGTACAGCTGATATTTTAAGTAAAAAATTTAATTTAAAAGATTTTGATTTTGAAATAAGTATTCACTTTTTCCCAGAAAATGTCTTTTCAAATATGATTAATGAAAATTTATTAAGAGATTTGTCTTTAAATGAAGACCATGTTTGTTTACTTCATGATTATAAAGACAATCATTTTCCCCATAAACAATGTTGCCAAAAATCATTTTCTGGTAAAACATATGAATTTGTAGTTCCTACGGAAGAAATAGTTGATGATGGTAATATTACTACATTACCAGGTTATATAATCTCTAATCAAGAATTTTATCCAGGAATATATCAAAATTTAATATCACCAATGTTTTCTGTTTATTTAGATAGTGGTGATATTACTGATAAAACAAGTTTGTTTAAACAAATGATGTTAGGTAGACTCTTAGAAGAGCGAAAAATAAACAAAAATATTAATTTTCAATCTTCTCATGTAAGACAGGATTATTTTTCAATATCACTTATTAATTCATTGAATAAATATTAAAATAAATCTATGACAAATAAATTTAAAACAGGAATCTTTTTAAATATTTTGACTTCAGATAGAGAACAGTGGTTAAAAGATATTAATTTTATTAAAAAAATCTCTGGCCTAAAACATTTAGAAATTTGGTTAGAAGCTGATTTATTAAAAGAAGATATTGATTGGTTAAAAAAACAATTATCTGATTATCAATTAATTATTCATGCTCCATTTACATCAATGTCTTTAGTTTCTGGACATAAGTTAATTGATGGAGCAAGTGTTGAAATTCTTAAAAAAACTATTGATCAATCTATTGCTTTAAACGCTAAATTAATAACCATTCATACCGGTAAATATCCTGTTTATTCTACTCCCCAAAAAGCTAGTGAAATATTTTCACAAAATTTTCAAAAATTGACCACT
>JAPLYY010000121.1 GCA_026395315.1 Candidatus Shapirobacteria bacterium
GATAAGGCAATTTGGGCATAACTTTCTCCATTTTCATTACGCCAATACCATTTTCGATCACGTTTTATGTTTGAGATATTTTTTGCCTCTTTTAAGTTTACAAATAGTTTTTGGTTTAATTTTGGCGGTGAATATTTTAAAAAGTCTTCTTTATAAGTTTCAAATTTTTCTGTAAAAATCTTTTCAATTTCAGATTTTGTCGTAAATTGATCTAAAACCATAGTCATATTTACCCCAGTTAAAGAATCAAGAGGTTTTGTACTATTATCTGTTCTAAAATATACTGGTTGATAATCATCAAGCGATATTTTCCAGAACACTACCGCCGAAATCATAGCCTTTTCTAGTGTTGGTGGTCGAAAATATTTTGTTGGCAAAAATCCAGCCTCATCCCTTATTTTTTCAGGTAAATGATTTAAGGAAAATACTTTATTTTTAGCAGTCAGTAGATAATCTAAATATTTTTTATGTAGTTCGAGAAGATCAAGAAGACAGTCGGGTCGATCCACCAAAGTGGCAACTTGAAAAAACCTATGATTTTCAAATCTTTCATCTATCTCGATTGGTTCAAAAATAACCGATTGGGTATTTTTCTTCATCAAATTAATTCTACCTCTTAATATTTATCAACTTTATCATCTAAATTAATCCTAGAGCTTCTAGTAAAGCGGAGACAACGATAAAATCCCATTGGTTAGAGAAAATATAAATAACTGTATTTTATAGAAAAATAGTGTATTTTTTTGCGACAAAAAGACAATTGATATCTTTACTTCGGGTTTTGTTCGGTAGTATTATGTAATATACATATTAACAACAATTAACTGTATTATTAGAAAGCTAATTGGCAAAGAATCTCGAGTAAAATATAAACTATATGAAAACACCTGAAAAAGTTATTAAAAAAATTAAATTAAAAGAATGGACATACAAGCCATATTCTGTTCAAAGCTGGGGTTCGTGGTTGCATAAAATTTCACCATATGTTGGTAGAATAAAATCAGCTTTTGCTCATTTTTTAATAGAAGCGGTGACAGAACCAAATGATTTAATATTAGATCCTTTTTGTGGAATTGGAACAATACCGACTGAAGCAGCGTTGATGGGGAGAAAATCTATTGGGGTTGATTTAAATCCCTATGCATACTACATCACCAAGTCAAAAACAGACTCAAAGCGCGATAAAGAAATATTAATAAATTATTTGAAAAAAATTAAAATTGACATATCAAAAATTGATTTGACAAACATCCCAGATTGGGTGAAAGAGTATTATAATCAAACTACCCTAAAAGAGATCCTTTTTTTACGAGAAAAACTTAAGAAAGACAAGCAATACTTTTTTCTTGGAAATCTAATTGGTATTAGCCAGGGACACAGGGTAGGTCATTTATCTAAACCATGTGCATGGACCTTACCATACAAACCTAGAAAGGGAGATCTTGGTGAATATAGGGAAGTAATTCCAAGACTTGTAAAAAAAATTGAAAGGTCATATAAAGAAAGTTTTAGTGAAATGTCCGAGATGAAAGCTTATCTGGCAGATGCGAGAAAACTTCCTATAGAAGATTGTTCAGTTGATCACGTTATTTCCAGTCCACCATATTACGATACCCTCGATTA
>JAPLYY010000035.1 GCA_026395315.1 Candidatus Shapirobacteria bacterium
AGAACATTCATTAACGACTCATGTAATGGGGGAGGATAATAAAAAAGGAACTGAGGATGCTAAGTGGTTACATAAAATTTTGGTGAGTAGCAATGTTAAATCAATTTATGCCGGGCATTTGCATTACTCATCGACTTATACGATGGATAATTTAACGACAAATTTGGTGGGGGCAATATCGAGTACGAGAAACAATCAAACACCACGCATGATGGAGGTTGAGTTTAATGGAAAAGAAATTGTTAATAAAATAGTTGAGATAGAATAGAGTATGATTTTAGGAATTGATCCGGGATTGGAAAATACGGGGTGGGCGGTGGTGAACGAAAATAAATTAATTGAATGCGGAGTGGTGAAGGTGGGGAAAGGTGATGGGAGATTGAAAGATTTGGATAGCGAACTGGAAAAAATTATTAAGAAATTCAAGGTGACTGAAGTAGCTTTTGAAAGTTTGTTTTTTGCCAAAAATGCCAAATCGGCGATGATGGTGGCGGAGGCGGTGGGGGTGATAAAATTAGCAGCCATAAGATGTGGTTTGGAGGTGGTCGGATATACCCCATTGCAGGTAAAAATGGCATTGACGGGATACGGCCGGGCGGAGAAAGAACAGGTGGAAACAATGGTCAGGAGCTGTTTGAATTTAGAAGTATCAATAACTCCCAGCCACGCGGCCGACGCGGTGGCGGTGGCATTGACTCATGGGTTTACAATGAAGATATGATGGACACAGTTGCTAATTCAGGGGACGGAATTGAAACACAGCAGACAATAGAATTTAGGCAGTCACAGTCGATAATTAGTAGGTTGGCAGAATATACAACCGGGATAAGATCAGAAAATCCAGGGATGGGAAAATTTCTGGTAAAAGAACATGATAAATATCGACGTGAGTACGGGTTGCCAGCCGAAATATTGAAAGTGGTAAGGCCGGATGAATATGAGGGTTACCTGAAAAATTTGATGGCTGAATTAGGAGTCAAGGTGGTGGATAAGGTAAATTTTAAAGATTTTTTTAAGGACCATCCGACGCTGAATGCGGCTTATTTTTTAGAAACAAGGACGATTGCTTTTGATACGAGAAGAGAAACTGATGATATGGCAAATAATTTTGTACGGCTGTCAGCTTTTGAACATGAAGTAGTCCATGCTTTACAAGATATTGTTACCCCACAGTTAGAACTAGGAATTGAACAGAGGGAATACAGGGCTTTGGTGGTAGGGTTTTTAGATAATGTGTTGGAAAAAAAACCGACGGCTTTATTTGAAGCGGCGCTGAAATCTCTAATGGAATGGCAGAAACAGGGTAGAAAGTTTAGTGCGGATTGGACTAGTGCGGAATGGTGGCTGAAGAATGTGGATAAAATAACAAATTAATTCGTCTTTTGTTCGGGTTATAGAAATGTTATGATGGGATATGATCAGTAGCTTGAGGGGAAAGGTAAGCCGGGTGTGGGGAAATTATGTGGAAATAGAAGTAAATGGGGTGGGGTATATGGTATGGATGGGAAAAAAGAGTTTTGGTGAGGGGGATGAGGTCAAAATTCAAACGTATATGGCAGTGTCGGAAAACGATATTAATTTGTATGGCTTTGAAAATTTTGAGGATCTGGATTTGTTTAAAATGTTAATTACAGTGTCGGGAGTGGGGCCGAAAACAGCGGCACAAATTTTGACCGCGTCAAACGCGGCTACGGTAGATATTATTAAGGCAATTGGAAATGCAGATGTTGATTTTTTTAAAAAAATTAAGGGGATTGGTTTAAAGACAGCGCAAAGAATTATTGTCGATTTGAAATCAAAAATCGGGGGATTGGGGGAATTAAATCTAAAAGATAGTTTGCCGTTGTTAGAGGACGACTTGACTTTAAGCTTGCAACAGTTGGGATTTGAGAAAAAAGAGATTGAAAAAGTAGTTAAGCTGGTACCGGCAGAAAAACGGACAACTGAAGATAAATTAGAGTGGTGTTTACAAAATATAAAATGACAACTGAACCACTGGATCCAACATTAAAGTTAGAAGAAAAACAAGTTGAGCTGACATTGAGGCCGAAAAAGCTGGCGGAATTTATCGGACAGAAAAAACTAAAAGACCAACTGGATATTTTTATCCGGGCGGCCAGGGAGCGGGGAGAACAATTGGATCACATTTTATTTTATGGGCCACCGGGATTGGGAAAAACTACCCTGGCGATGCTGTTGTCGGCGGAAATGGGAACGAATATTAGGATTACATCAGGACCGGCGTTGACGAGGGCGGGGGATTTGGCGTCAATTTTAACCGGACTAAAAAAGGGCGATATTTTATTTATTGATGAGGTTCACCGGTTAAATAAAATTGTCGAGGAGACATTGTACAGTGCCATGGAGGATTATGCTTTGGATATAGTGTTGGGAAAGGGGCCGAGTGCCCGCTCGGTGCGATTAAAACTGCCTAAATTTACGATTGTGGGAGCGACCACGAGGATAGGTTTGATATCAGGACCGATGAGGGATCGGTTTGGCATGGTACAGCAAATTGATTTTTATGAAGATGACAATTTGACGGAGATTATTTTAAGAACGGCAAAAGTGCTGGAGTGCCAAATCGAGCTCGCGGCAGCCAAAGAAATTGCCAAGCGGGCACGGGGGACACCACGGATTGCCAATAGGTTGTTAAGACGGGTGCGAGACTATGCCCAGGTGATCAGTGATGGGGTAATTACGTTAACAGAAGCCAGAAGGGCATTGGAGAAGTTGGGGGTGGATGAAATGGGGTTGTCTGATGCGGACAGGAAGTATTTGGAAGTAGTTAGAAAACAATATGGCGGGGGACCGGTGGGGGTAGAAAATATTGCGGCGGCGTTGACTGAGGATGTGGGAACGATTACTGATGTTTACGAACCGTTTTTAATGAAAAAGGGATTGGTAAAAAGAACACCGAGGGGAAGAGTGGTCTCTTGACAAAATAATTATGTATTTATATAATAAATACAATGCTTGATCTAAATGAGCCGTATGAATTTGATTGGGATCAAGGAAATACGGTGAAGAATTTAGTAAAGCATAATATTGAGTGTCGACAAGCTGAAGAATCTTTTTTAGACGATAAGAGTTTGTTAGGAGAAGATCCCGAGCACTCAAATACAGAAAAACGATTTCAGTTAATAGGGAAAGACCACCAGGGAATCGTGTTATATGTTGTTTTTACACAAAGAAAAAGAAAAATTAGAGTTATTTCAGTTAGAATAGCTAATAAAAAAGAAAGGAGGTTTTATGAACAAGATAAAAAAGTTTAAACCAATTCCGAAATTCAAAAGTGAAGATGAGGAGTTTGAGTTTTGGCAAAAGGCTGATTCGACCGAATATTTCGATTGGTCAAAGGCTAAAAGAGGAGTGATGTTTCCTAATTTAAAATTGACTTCAAAGCTGGTAACAATAAGAATGCCAATTGGATTGGTAGACAGACTGAAAGTTAAAGCGAATAAAATGGATATTCCTTACCAAAGTTTAGTTAAGGAAATTTTGTTTAAGAGTCTGATGTAGGGTATAACCAAAAAAGGAGTTAACCGTGAGGTTAACCCCCTTGAAGGTAAATTATTTTGTAGAGACAGCGTTAATGCTGTCTCTACACTGTTTTATTATTCAGTCTGAATTCCCAACAACCACAACACAGCTTCTTTGCGGTAGCGGCGGTCGCCACGGGCATTAATGCGGATAGCAGGCAGTTTACCCCGTTTACCCCAACGTTTAATAGTCAATTTTGAAACACGGAGAAGGTCAGCAACTTCGGCGACGGTTAAAAGGTCAGGCAGATTATCAATACTGATACCATTAACTTTTTTAGCGGGAGCTTTTTGATTCACAAGGTTGTCTTGTGGTGCAGTTTGGTTGTCCATTTGGTATGTCCTTTTAGATCGTTTAATATTTAACTCTAAACCATTAAAGCATAAGGCATACTAGTAGGTCAAGAGATCAAAAAAAGAAAGTGGTCTGATAAACTATATTAGTGATGGATGATGGGAATAAATTTGAACAATTATCAAAAGGAGTAGTTGATATGGGTGGAGAGAGAGTAGATGCGGGAACTGTGTTTAAGGCTGTTGAACAGCTAAAAAATAGATTCGATGTTCAGCGCTCGGCGGTGGAGAGAGCCATGAAATCGCAGGTTTGGATGGTGGATAGGCAAATGTTTGAACAATATACGGAGCTGTATTTGGAGAGCATGGGTTTAAATTTATCTGAGAATTATAAGAAAGTAGAGGTACCGACAGAGATATCTGAAGCGATGGGGGTGGACATGGGGAAATTGAATTCAGAAAAAGAAGCGAGGTTGGCTGAATTGAGGGCCCATATCAGAAACAATCAGGGGATAACCTTCCCGTTAGAATCGGGGGGAGCTTTGGTCCTGATAAATAAGGAAGATTGTGAGAACGTGGATATGGCGGTAACACACGAGTTGGTGCATGCCATGATGGAGGAGAAACCGGGAAAATATGGAGAAAAGGAAAATCGTATCCGGGGTGGGTTTGAAGGTGAGGGTTTGAACGAAGTGACGGTGCAGCTAATAACTTTGTGTTCTTTGCAACCGGAAAGGAAAGTTGAGGCTATTTTGACAGACATAAACAAGGGAAAACTGAAGACGCCATACAGGAAGCAGATAAATGAGTTGGGTGTATTGTTATGGGGAACGACGTTGAATAAGGATATTAATTTGCATGTCAGTTTTGATCAGGTGGCGAAGATGTATTTTGATGAGGAAAATCCACCCGGGGACAAGAGGTGGTTGCTTAAAATGAGTATAGTCAGAGGACTACCCGAGGAGGCGTCAGGGATTAAAGATTTTAGGAAGAATGGTGAGAAGATTTTTGATGCGCTGTAATTTTTGATAGAATAGGTTTATTAGCAGTTAGATAAAAATGGATAGAGGAGAGGGAATAAAAAGAGGAGTGAAGGAGAAACCGGTAACTCCCGGGGAGATTATTAATAATGCTGATGTGTGTAATTTAATGATAGGTGAGGAAGTTTTTGATAAAACTAAAGTGACTTCAAATGAATACAAATGTCTGGTGGCATTGGTGGTTTTGGCAAAAGGAAAGGCAGGAGAAGTGGTTCCGATCAAAGAATTACTTATAACAGGTTTAACCAGGAGTGATGAAGGAGAGGGGGTAAAGAAAGCCATGAAACGGTCCTTTTCGAGATTGCGGAATGATCTTAAGGGGACGAACTTTGAAGGGCTGGTAGTGATGGATGAAGGTTCCGGTTACCACCTGGTTTTTCCACCGAACAAGAAAATAAGTTTAGTAAACAGTGCCAATGAAAAGGAATATAACTTGGCAGGAGGGCAAAGTGAACGGGTCGGGTTGGGATGGAACGTGACTGTGGCGACACCTTTTGGGGTAGTGTCTGGGGGAAAGTAGTAAAATAATTTATGAGTGATTATAAAATAGCTTTTTTTGGAGTGAAGAGTTGGGAGAGACCGATAATTGAACGGGAGATAATTAATTTGGAAACGGTCGGGGTGGGGATATTTGAAGAGGAGTTACAGGATAAGTTGGATATCGCCAAAAATTACGATATTATTTCAACTTTTATTTATTCGAAGGTAGAGAAAAAGGTCTTGGATGAGTTACCCAATTTGAAGATGATTGCTACCAGGTCGACGGGAACAGATCACATTGATTGCGAGGAATGTAAAAGGAAAAAAATTATAGTAATGAATGTGCCGGTTTATGGCTCGAACACGGTGGCGGAATATGCCTTTGCCTTACTGCTGGCGGTGGCCAAAAGAATTGTACCGGCGCACCAATCAGTAGAGGAGGGGGAATTCAGCCCGGAGGGTCTGACGGGAGTGGATGTGGAAGGAAAAACTTTGGGGGTAATCGGGGTCGGAAAGATCGGGCAGAACGTGGTACGCATCGCCAAAGGCTTTAAGATGAAGGTTCTGGGGGTAGAGAAGACACAAGATGCGGCATTAGAGAATAAATTGGGTTTTAAGTTTGTTAATTTGGAGACTTTATTGAAAGAATCGGATTTTGTGTCTTTACATCTGCCGGCAACAAAAGAAACTTTCCATTTTATTAACAAACAAAATATTAGACTGATGAAACCGGGGTCGATTTTGATTAATGTATCGCGGGGAGCAGTGATCGAGACTGAAGCGATTTTGTGGGCACTGAAAAATAAGATATTATGGGGAGCGGGATTGGATGTGACTGAAGAGGAGGACCAGGTGGAAAATATCTCAATGGTGACCTCTAAGAGACCGACGAAGGATGATCTACAGGAAGTTTTAAGCTACCATTTGCTGAGAGACCGGGATGATGTGGTATTTACGCCCCACAATGCTTTTAATACTCAAGAAGCCATTGGGAGAATTGTTAAAATGACGATGGAGAATATAAAAGAGTTTATGAAGGAGGGGAAATGATTCCGGTAATAATCTGTGGGGGAGTAGGAACCAAAATGTGGCCGGAAAGTCAACCGACTAGCCCAAAACATTTTTTACCGCTGATAAATGGCAAATCATTGTTTCAAATTAATTACGAACTGCTGAGAACCAAGTTTAAACCGGAGGAAATATATGTGTCGACCAACTCGGTTCAAGAGGAACTGGTGATAAAAAATGCTCCGGATTTGCCAAAGGAGAATATAATTTTGGAACCGGAGTTGAGAAATCACGGCCCGGCTACCGGTTTGGTGGCGGCGTTTTTACTAAAGAAAGGTTTGGGTGATGAGCCGTTTATGTTGGTGCAGGCGGACGTGTTGAGGGAACCGGGAGTAAAGTTTATAGAAATGCTGGATTTGGGTGATAACTTGATCAGAAAAGAGAAGAGGCTGATTACTGGAGGAACAAAGCCGGATTATGCCATTATGGGAATTGATTATTTAATTGAGGGCGAGAAGATGACAAGTATGGGTGATATCGGAGTATCTAAAGTAGATAAATTTTTATGGAGAAGCACTAAAGAGGCAGCAGAAGAATATGTGAAGGATGGAAAAGCTTTAACTCATGCCAATCATTATGGCTGGACACCAAATTTATTGTTGCAGTTGTATCAAAAATTAAAACCGGAATGGTATCAACCGTTAATGAATTATGTTAACGGTGCTGACTTAACAACCGAGTATGCCAAGATGCCAAAAGGGCCGATTGAGGATGTGACACAGAATGTTTTTACTGAGGCATTGGTGGTGGAGTTGCCATTTGCCTGGATCGATTTTGGGACGTGGGAGAGTGTGGCCAAATATATTAAAGAAAAAAATCCGAATTTAATTGAGATTGAAGGACAGAAC
>JAPLYY010000056.1 GCA_026395315.1 Candidatus Shapirobacteria bacterium
GACCAACTTTATGCACAGTGACCAGTAACACAGAATCGTCAATTTCAAGAACAGCGCGATAGTTTCCGATGCGTTGATGATAGAACGGGTATCCCTCACATCGTTCTGCAGTACGGTAGGGATCTTCCAATATCGATTCAACCTTATTAAAAATTCTCTGTGCAATAGGTTTTGGTAGTTTGCCTAAATCCTTTATTGCCGGATCAGACAAAAAGAGGGAATACTTCATCTAAGACCAAGAATCGCCTTAGCTTCTTTCGCCGTGTAAACTAGGCCCTGCCTGACAGATTCTTGTGATTCTGTAATGTCTTTTAAGTCCTGCTCATCCAGGTAAGCATCCGGGTTACACTGTTTTTTCTTTTTGATAAGCTCGGGCATGATACATACATATTTTCGATTTGAGATTATCAAACCTGTGATCGACAAAAAGCCCGCGCTGACTTTCAGGGCACTACCTCTATAAACTGAGTAACTCTTTTTTCTTCTTGTCGAATTCTTCTTTAGTAATGATTTCTTCGTCGAGTAACTGTTTAAATTTCTTTATCTCGTCAGCAGCGCTCACTTGAACGACTTGATTTACACTTAAGCTTGATTTACGTCGTAATTCTTCAATTTTATCTTTAAGTGCAATGGCAGAATTATTTTTAGATTTTTTGAATCCTACGGAATTTTCATCAGATGCCGCGGATAACGAACCCCCTCTGCTTTCAATGCCCCCGGGAAGTGTAAATTGAATATATCCGTCAAGTAACATCCCCGCAAGTTTTAATTGAATTCCGGCTCTGTTGAAACCCTCAGATTAACCCTCCGTACATTGTCCCTTACCACAAAATGGGCACTATAAACAAGAGTTGTGAAGGGTTTCAACAGAGCCCAAGAGCGCATATCCGTTGGCAAATAAATGGGTGTAGCGGTTATAGTATGAGAGTGAAAAAGAGAATCTTAAATTAAAGTATATTCGATTTTGAAAAGATAATCCCCTGTATTAATGAAAATACCATCCAGTTCATACCGGGTGGCATTTGTTGGCATTAACACCTTTGATCGCACCGTTTGACCGGGATCGGCTAGCGCAAAATGCGCGTCCTTTGAATTAAGTTTTGTATCACCCTGATAGAAATTAACAACAGCCTCATAGTTGGCTCTACTATGGCCTCCGTTTGTAATATCAACAACCACATAATCCCCGGATAAGGAGTGTTTGACCTGTGTCCAAGGTGGGGCGGCTGTGGTTGGTGTTACTGGCCTGTTCGTCTGCGTTCCTGTGCATCCACTTACTAATACAATTCCAATAACCAAAACGATGAGAATACTTGTTTTAAACCAGTTTTTCATAATAACTCCTTTTTCATACCAGACGAAATATTTTTTTTCTTTCAGTTGATGCATCCTTTCACCCATCCCCCATGAGATCGGCCCATAAAACACAATGATGACGAGGGGGGTCTGATATTCAGGTTTAGAACAAAGATACCTATGAAAGGTTTATAACGTTGTAGATAAAATTTCGGATAGACATTGAGACGGTATAAAATAATGACCTCCTGGAAAATGATACTATTTCTCTCAATCGTGACTATCGAGCTTTTAGTGGTATTTTTACTATTAACCGGATAC
>JAPLYY010000018.1 GCA_026395315.1 Candidatus Shapirobacteria bacterium
GAGCCAATTGAAGCAGTTCATCGGAAAGAGCCTGGAGCTCGTTAACGTCAGCAATGTTGGCGGAGATCATTTTTCTGGCCTGAGTTAGGGTTAATTTTTTATTACGAAGGCCGACTTCCATGGCACTTTTGAGAGAGGTAAGCGGAGTGCGGAATTCATGAGAAGCATCAGAAATAAAACGATTTTGATCATCAACCATAGCAGCGATTGGTTTTAAGGTCCGTCCGGCCAGAAAATAACTCATGGTTCCTGATATTAACAAAATGGCAGCATTAACTACCCCGAGGGAAAGAATTAAACGATTGTGAACTTCATTAATTAGATCAACATCAACAGTCGGAGGTAAAAAAGGGTCGAGGCGACGCTCAATCCGGAAGCGTTGGGCGGTGGCAAAACGATCGATTTCATTACTGACAAAACCATAAATAACAAAACTAAAAGAGAGGCTAATCAACATGATGATGCACAAGTACCAGGCAGTTAATTTGATCCGGGCAGATTTAAACATTAAAAACCAACCCCCGACCCCTCCCTTGACAAGGAGGGGAGAAAAATTTTTACAGTATTAAAATATTTCATTTTATTAGTCACCGATTTTATAGCCAAAACCTCTAACGGTGTGGATTAATTCCGGACGAGGCCTAAAAGGCAGGTCAATTTTACGACGAAGGTTACGGATATAAACTTCAACAGTGTTGGGTAAAATATCAGATTCGTATGACCAGACATGGGTAATAATTTGATCTTTGGATAAAATTTGATGAGAATGACGGAGAAGATATTCAAGCAGGGAGAATTCTTTGCTGGAAAGGCTGACGGAGGTATGGTTGCGGGTAACAGTAAATTGACTAGTATCGAGGGTTAAATCGTCAACAACTAAAAGTTGATTGAGAGAATTTTGAGGCCGGCGGGTGAGCGCCCGACAACGGGCCAGAAGTTCTTCAAAAGAAAAAGGGTTGGTGAGATAGTCGTCGGCGCCGGTGTCAAGACCGGTGACTTTGTCCTGGATTTGGCTTTTGGCAGTGAGAATTAAAACCGGAGTGTGAATTTTATCGGTTCGAAGTTGCTTACAAACTGATAAACCATCCATACCCGGTAACATGAGGTCGAGAATAATTAAATCGTAATCGCCGGTAGAAGCTAAATCGTAGCCGTCAGTACCAGTGTAGGCGACATCGGTAGTAAATTTTTCCTGTTCCAGGCCGGTTTTTATAGAAGCGGCAATACGGTGTTCATCTTCGACAATGAGAACTTTCATAGCTTAATTATACTGCCGAAGCTGAATTTTGGCTGAAATTTAAACCCACCCCTGCCCCTCCCTTGACAAGGAGGGGGAATATTTTATGGGAATAAGGTCAAAGGGTCGGACCAGAGGGATAGTTCGGATTGAGATTGAACGTAACCACGGAAATCGAGTTTAGTACCTTTGAGCAGGGCAAAATGGAGGTGGCGGCGCTCACCGTCGGTTTCGACGGAGTAGGCCGTGCCGAGAACACCGATTTGATCACCGGCGTTAACTTTAGAATTATTTTTGATTAGTGATGAGGGACGAAGGTGGCCATAAATGGCAATAAAGGGTTGAGAATTAATAGTAATTTGTTCTGCCACAAAACCGCCGTAGCCGGAAACTAAACCTGAATAAATTATTTGTCCATTAGCAATATTTTTGACCTGTTCCTCGGCAGTAATGTCGCCATATTCGACGTCGACTCCGGTATGAAAACCACGGAACTTTTCCGGAGAAACAGGAGAATTTTGGGGAGTGACAAAAGTACCGAAAAATTTTTTAGTAATCCGGTTTTTAAAATCAGCAATTGGTGCTTCGACAAGCTCAGCATGAATAGCCGGGGCCGGACTAATGGTAGTTGCCGGTGTAGGAGTTAATACAGGACGAGTTAATAAATAATAAGCTTGTACTAATAGAAGTAGGAGTATAATAATTAGTTTCATATGAATATTATAGAGGTTAAAAACCTGACCAAAAAATTTAAAGAGTTTGTGGCGGTGGACAATATCAGCTTTGAGGTTAAAAAAGGAGAAATATTTGCCTTTTTGGGACCAAACGGGGCCGGAAAAAGCACGACCATCAGAATGCTGACGACTTTATTGCCCCAAACATCGGGTAAGATGATGATTAACAACTATAATCCGGACAACGAAAAAGACAATGTCCGAAAATCGTTTGGAATTGTGTTTCAGGATCCAAGTTTGGATGAAGACATGACGGCCAGTGAAAACATGGAATTGCATGCGGCGTTATATAAAGTGGATAAAAAAACTAGAAAACAACGGATAGAAGATTTGCTTAAATTTGTGGAATTATGGGAAAGAAAAAATGATCTGGTAAAAACATTTTCCGGCGGGATGAAAAGAAGATTGGAAATTGCCCGTGGTTTGTTGCATCATCCGCAAATTTTATTTTTGGATGAACCAACCATTGGGCTGGATCCACAAACCAGAAATCATATGTGGGATTACATTACCAAAATTAATAAAGATGAGGGCATGACGGTATTTTTTACGACCCATTACATGGAAGAAGCGGCCAAAATTGCCACCCGAATTGCAGTGATCGATCACGGCAAAATTGTGGCCGAAGGAACGTCTCAAAGCCTGATGGTAAAAACTAAAACAAAAACGTTAGAAGAGGCATTCCTGCAACTAACCGGACATGAAATCCGGGAAGAAGAAGCCAGCAAATTAGATCATTTAAGAAACCACCGGCAGATGGGGAGGAGATAATGACCGAAACAATTTATATTTTATGGCTAAGACAGGTGAAAAAATACTTCCGCAGCCGCTCGAGGATTGTCGGGTCATTAGGACAACCATTGTTGTTTTTGGTGGCGTTTGGGTTTGGATTCGGATCGATTTATGCTAAGGCGGGTAACGGCAATTATATCCAATTTTTAGCCCCGGGAATAATTTTGATGAGTGTGCTGTTTACGGCCATATTTTCGGGAATTGATTTGATTTGGGACCGGCAGTTTGGCTTTTTGAAAGAAACGATGGTGGCGCCGGTGTCCAGATTGTCAATAATTTTAGGAAAAACTTTGGGCGGAGCCACAGTGGCGGCAATTCAGGGACTGATCGTTTTTGGATTAACGTTAATTATCGGTTTTAGGCCGACCGATTGGTTAATGATGCCGATGGCGTTGGTATTTGTTTTTATAGTCTCCTTATTGTTTACTTCTTTGGGGGTAGCGATTGCCTCGATATTGGAAGATATGCAGGGATTTCAGTTAATTATGAATTTTTTGGTGATGCCGATTTTCTTTTTATCGGGGGCATTGTTCCCCTTACAGGGAATTCCCAAAGCGATTGAAATGATAGCCAGAATTGACCCGATGAGCTACGGGATTGACGGGTTGAGGGGGGCGTTAATCGGATTGAGTAGTTTTGGAATAGTAAATGATTTAGTAATTTTAACCCTAATTACGGCAGTAATACTGTGGATTGGGACAAGGTTATTTGATAGGATTGAGGCGTGAGGTACAAAAGGAACAACGGCGGGCACGGAGAGGAATGACACTGAGACATTCGGGACAGATTTTAGTAGTGGATTTGGCAGGTTTTTGGGAAAATCTATTCAACGGCAGAATAACAAATAAATAGATAACAGCGGCATTAATCAGAAAAGAAATGAGAGCGTTAAGGAAATCACCGATTAAAAATTTACTGTGATTAATAGTAAATTGGAGGGCAGAAAAATCGGGTTGGCCGCCGAAAGCACCGATAAAAGGAGTAATGACATCCTTAACTAAGGCAGTAACCACGGCGCCAAAAGAAATACCGATGACGACACCGACAGCCAGATCAACGACGTTACCTTTGAGAATAAATTTTTTAAAACCGTCGAGCATAAGATTATTTTAACTTATCGGATAGTTTTCTAACACGGAGGATTTGAGCAGCGGCGGTAGCGGTGTCATAAAAGCCGATTTCCCGAAGATGTTTTATTTTACCGATAACAACGGAAGGATTGGTAGCGTAGTTAAAAAAATTTACACGACCAAGAGAGTTGACGGCTTGATCAATCGCTGTCGGGTCAAGCAGATCTCCCCAACTTTTTACCTTAGTTTCTGACATATTGTATATATTATACTAAATCAATGATATCGAGGACACATGAAGCGGGGGCGGTGGCGGCTTTATTGGCAATCGTGGTTTATCATACCCCGCAGGGATTAACGGCGCAAACAGTAATTATAGCCCTGATAGCCAACACTATCGGAGCATTACTGCCGGATATTGACCAGGCATCAAACCGGTTATGGGATTTACTGCCGGGAGGAAATTTTACGGGAAAAGTTTTACGCAATGTATTCTTGGGACACCGGACATTGTCGCATTCAATTTTGGGAATATTGTTGGTGTATGAGGGGTCAGTGTGGTTGATTTCCCAACTTTTTAATAATAATTTTGTTAACGTGGAAGTAATTATTTTTGCCCTATTAATAGGCTATGGATCACATTTATTTTTGGACGGATTAACAGAAGAGGGACTGCCCCTACTCTGGCCAATCAAATGGAAATTTGGATTCCCGCCGTGGAAATTTTTACGGATTAAAACCGGCCATTGGGTGGAAAATTGGGTGGTATTTCCCCTACTGGTAGTTTATGTTTTGTATTTGGTTTATTTGCTGGCTAACAGAATTAATTGAAACAATGGTGACTTGAACAAGCCAAACTGAGTGAAGTGGATAATGAATCTGAATGGATTTTTTTACCACAATTAGGGCAGTAAACATACGTCAGCTGAATGGGCTGGCGGCAATTGGGACAGAAGTTTATTTCATCCATAGTTGAGTATACAGACAAAAAACAAGTAGAATTAATTATGAAAAATATAAATTGGGGAAAGCTAATAGCATCGATAGTAATTTGTTTGGGAGTAGGGTTTTTGGGGTCGGCGGCAACGGCACCAAAAATCCAAACTTGGTACGTTGGTTTAAATAAGCCATTTTTTAGTCCACCCAATTGGGTATTTGGGCCGGTGTGGACGATATTGTACCTATTAATGGGGATATCACTTTATCTGATGTGGATGAAAAAGAAAAATTTAACCGATAAAATATTTAACTGGTTTTGGATTCAGTTATTGTTAAATTTTTTATGGTCGTGGGTGTTTTTTGGTTGGGAAAATGCGGGATTGGCAATAATAGTGATTGCCTTATTGTGGGGGGCAATTGTAAAAATGAGACAAAATTTTAAATACCAACTACCCTACTTATGTTGGGTCAGTTTTGCCTCGATTCTGAATGTGGCAGTGTGGTGGTTGAACCGATAGGAGAACTACCCTACCTTAGCGGCCAAGCGTTTGTCTTTGATTTTATAAATGTCTTTAAAAATTGCCGCAGTGATGGTGGCGGCGGAATCAATGTCTTTTTTTAAATTAGCGTCAACAGAAACGTAATCTTTACCCTTATCGACTTTGTAGGTTTTAAAACCACGGTAATCGGGGGTATTCCGATTTACAAACCCGGTTTCACTTAATAAGCCTAAAAGAGGGTAAAAGTATTTGGTTTGGTGATTGGTTTTATTGGCATAAAAGTCAAATTTCAGTTGGTGGTCGCCGGTCCAAAATTGGATGTAGGGGCAGTCCTCACCGGCGGGTGAAAAGATAATAAAATTACAACCGGTTAAACTTTCAGACAGGGCCAGTTTAATAAAATCGGTCCGGGAATTGGTTTTGGCTAATTGGTTAATTTTTCTCTGAACCGCGGTGACAAAATCGTCATGAGTGGTGCTGGTAATTTGGAGTTTGCCGTTTATTAAGCTGTAGGTATAGTGTTTTTTGGTGAAGTTACTGAAATAGAGATAATTTCGGATTTGGGTAATGACTTTAAAAATATAGCGGAGAAAGCTGATGAGGATGGTCACTTTAAGTTCTTAAATTCCGGATAATTTTGGCTAACGATTCTTTTCCATTTAACAGTTTCATTCGGCTGGTTAATATCGTTCTTGGAATAAATTAAAAGGATTTTAATAATTTTGTTTTGACGATCAACAGCGGCAACAACACGATTACCCGATGATTTGGCGGAGACGTTACTACCGGCAATAGTGAAATCCAGTTTAATAATAGTGTAGCTTTGACATTGGCAGATAATATCGAGTTTTGAGTAGTTGGAAATATTATTGGGGGCAACATTATCGTATCTGGTCAGCGTTTCTTTGATGGCGCTGAGGGTAATGTCCCATTGTTTACCTTTATATTTTTTAATAAAACCGTGAATATAATGGCGTTCAACAAACGGTTCAATAAAAACAGAATAGTCATCAATAGACATAATCCGGATCCTGCTGAGTAATTAGTTCGTAGGGGATGACTTCTCCAGGATTACATATTTTATATGGTAATTGTTCGTGGGTAAAAGCAACAATTTCTTTAGCACGGACACCTTGCCATTTTTGGGAAACTTTTTTGATAAAATTAATTTCCTTTAAGCTTAATAATTCTTTTTCGATTTGTTTTCCAGCTTTGGATAAGCTGATCAGCTGACAGTCGTCACTCATGTCAAAATTAATTAAACCTTCTTCATTCAATTCTTCTAATGTGGCAAAATATAAATTGGGTACGGGTCCTTGCTGTAGTCGGCGGTACTTGGCACCAGTCATTGATTCCAAATTGTGATAATACCAGCCAAAGTCATTTAAATAAATTAATTTGGCGAGTTTAGTTTTAGTGATTTTTCCATCTGAATCGGCACCATATTTAAGAGTTTCGAGTAAAACTTCCCGGTATTTATTTTCATCGACAATATTTTCGGCCATAATATCCTCGGGCTGACAACCAAGTTTGTCTGCCAATTGATTGAGCTGATTAAGGGTCATACTCACAATCCCCTTTTCCATAGCAATGTAAGTAGGACGAGAAACACCAAGTATTTTGGCAACTTCTTCCTGAGTCCAATCATTTTTAACCCTAATATCTGATAAAAACTTCATAATATTCATATTAATAATAGTTTACAGGGTTTAGCAAGGTTGTCAAGTATTTTGACAATGGTTTGTAAAAACTTGTGGGTTAGTCAAACTTATGGGCGGCTTGCCGGTAGTTGCAAAATTCACAGTCGGGAGCGGGGTGAGGAACGGTATCCTCATTAAGACAATCCCAAATATCTTTGATGGTGCCGTCGACCCAATCGGTATTGCCTGTATATGGGATAACTTTAATATCAAATTCCAGTTTACCATCAAAAGATTCCTGGGCGGTGCGGCCGTTGCAATAGACAAAATAGCCAGTGTCGGCCACTTTAAAATCATTCTTTCTAAATAACCACTGATAAATTTCCATTTGGCGTTTGTAGCCGATCTGCCAATCGGCGTCGAGGGTAACTTCACTGTTTTTGGCGGTGGCTTTGTAGTCGACGACGATCAACTCCCCGGCCGGATTGATCCAAACATCATCAACACCGCCGGTGATAATCAGATCGGTTCCGGGGAAAGGATAGGTAATACCGTGATGAAGAGAATCCCGCCATTCATCCATTTTCTCGTGTTCAAAAGGAACAGCGTCGATACCGTAAGCGGTCATCAGCGGATGGGCAGTGTGTTTGGCGCGGTGGATATCAAATTCGTTTTTTAAAAGCCGGTCAATTTCGGTGTTGATGGTAAAGGGATATCCCGGCGGCCGTTTGATTTTTAATTTGACGTCAAGATAAAAACACTTGGGGCAGTTGAGAAACAGATCGATTTTGGAACGGGATAAGCGCATAAGGATATTTTACTCTTTAAAAAGTAACGCCGATAACGAATATTTACCGCAAATATTTAATTTGAATGATTGTTTGATTTGCATACTGTAAAGCTAAAGAAATAAAATATATATAGTTAATTATTTACTCAAAGCAGGTGATAAAATATGGCAAAAAATGGACCAACAGGTAAAGGCCGTGAAGGTATGGTTGATGATCGTACCCAATTTCAGAATCCGAATACTGGTTTGTGGATAAAAAGAAACTCGGAAAATGGGAGATTCATGGACGTAAAAACCACCAGTGATAAATTCAAAGGCGTGAGAAAAGAAAAATAAAATAAACTTCTGAATAAGATCCATTTCTCTAAAGCTAAAACAACTATTATTGGTATATTGGTAACAGTGAGACGGTCAATGATTATAATTCCATTAACTTTAATTGTTTTTGCAAAGAAACTTTAGTTTAAAAGTCTTTTATAAATTCTTTGTATGAAGTTCTATTATATCTTGATGTTTCCCCATCATATTCCTTTTGTGTGTTGTTTTCCTCTATGTGATTAATTATGGCCAGTCCTGCCATTTTTCCCAACCCAACAGGTACAGCATTTCCGATTTGTTTATAGATTTTCGTAATGTTTCCCGATATCTCCCATTTATTTGGGAATTGTTGAATTTGTGCATATTCTTGAATACTCAATGGTCTTAATTCGTCTGGATGAACTAGCATAGTTGCTGGCATGGCTGGGTAAGTAACCAAAGTGGGAGATGGTATATCCCATGACAACCTACGATAAAAACCAGTTTTTCCACCTTGTAATTTGTATGATTTTCCCATAGCTTCTTCTTGTAACTCTTCCGGTAAGTTTTTCCAGTATTGTCCGGATTTTAATCTTTTTAAATATTTTAAATGAACTTCTCTTAGTTTTACAAAATCCTGATGTTGTTGTTGAATTTTACCGATTGCATCTCTAAGTGTTTTTGGATGATTTGCAGTCGTTGGGTGGGGTATTTTTATGACTCCACCATCGCGACTTCCAAACATTAAGAATCTTTCTCTTTTTTGTGGGACAGAATAAAGAGAACTATCGAATAAATTAAAACTTACAGCATATCCTAACTTGGTAAATTCTTTATATAAAAAATATATAACACTACCCGGTAAATCTATTATATTTTTATAGTCTTTGTATTCGGGCGGAGCTACTGATAATTTTGCATAATAGATACCTCTCACATTTTCTAATATAAAATACTTTGGTTTAATTGTTTTTACATAGTCCAGAAAACGAATTATTACGTTTCCCCTAAAATCTTCAAGTCCTCTCCTTTTTCCAGCTGTACTAAAAGGCTGACAGGGTGGACCACCGACAACTAGATCAATATCCCCGGCTTTCAGATTTAGATCACTTAATATTTTTGCAGGGTCAACTATGTTGATGTCTTTATCATAAAGCTTTATATTTGGCCTATTCTTCCTAATTGTTTCAATACAAAATTTATCATTTTCTACGCATGCAAGTACGTTGAACCCTGCCGCTTCAATTCCAAGATCCAAACCCATTGCACCAGTAAACAGAGAGATTGCATTATAATTTTTTTTCATTTGTATACACGAATCATACAGTATTATCCTAAAAAGGTCCAGGATCAAATTCTGATACTATATGCCTATCTTAGGCTGATATTTTGTGTCACTATTAAATAGTGATAAACTAGTTAAAATTATGAATAATATTAGCATTGATGAATTGAAGAAATTTGTAAATACAAATATTGACAAATTTCACAGTGAAAAAATAGCAAGGTTAAGCAGGTTGGAACTACGCGAGATATTAAAATCAAAAAACCCGTACCTATTCAAAGCAAAGAATTTAAATACAGCCGCCGATCTTATAAACGATCTATTAGCTGCATTTTTGTCTTCATCAGAAGAAAAGTTGTTTGGTGATTTTTTGGAGAAACTGGCCATTTTTATCTCATCAAAAACATATGGTGGACACAAATCATCTTCAACGGGCGTTGATTTGGAATTTTCTATTAAGGATGCGACTTATCTTGTTTCCGTCAAATCTGGCTCGAAATGGGGAAATAGCACTTCAAAAGCTAAACAGAACACTGATTTACAAAAAGCATTGGCTACGGTAAGACAGGGAAATCGTTCCGCAAATGTAATCCCAGTTATTGGCATGTGCTACGGACACCAGAGAACCACAACAGTGAAAGGTATTTTGAATATTACTGGACAAAATTTTTGGGAACTTATTAGTGGTGATGAAAATTTATACATAAATATTGTTGAACCAATCGGTTATAGAGCTAAGGAACATAATGATAATTTTTTAAGAGAGCGTGCTAGGTTAATGAATATTTTTACTAAGCAATTTATTGATGGTTTTTGTGATGACGGCATAATTAATTGGGATAAGTTAGTCGAATTCAATAGTGGCAATAAAATAAAAAGCAAACAAATAAGTAATTAAATATCATGGATTTTGCTACGAAAATTCAAGTTAGGAGGTTGTATTATCTGCTTCATAAGAGACGTCTTGATGTTTACACTGTAGATACTGCAATAAAAAATATTTGCACTTACTTCAAAATTCTGACAATTGGGGATATCTCCGACAAACAAATAATTGAGGCTTATAAACTTGTTGACAAAATAGATGAATTTGGAGAAATAATAATGTAACTGCCCAAACAAAATAAAAAAACTTAAGATTTATTTATGAATAATTACAATGATGCGGAACAAATTGGAAAGTTTGTTAAAGGTAAAATAGCCGAATTGTTGTTTGAAATGATGATTAGGGAAGACCCAAACCATACTTTTACGGTTATACCTTTTGGTTACGAAAAAACTACGCCAGAATTGGCCCAATATCAAGAATTAATTAAAAATTATGAAACTTTAACAGTCATTAAACAATCTCCTGACTTTATTTTGATAAAAAATGATAAAACAAAAGTGTATTTTGTAGAAGTAAAATATCGCCGACATTTGGGTAGTTTTACGAGAGATGATTTGTCCAAACGAGCACAGAATATTACCCAATATTGGAAAGATACATGGTTTTTTGTTGCTACTCAGGATGGGTTTTATTTTGATTCCGGAAAAGAGGTGATTAAAAACGAAGGAGATATGAAAAAACTTGATGAGACAATAATTCTGCCAGAGATACAGAATAAATATTTGGGTGTGTTGAAAGAATTTATTAGAAAATGAAGAAAATTGAATGGCAGACGATGGAGCCGGTGTTCCCGGAGACGGCGTTTATGGTGATGATGTTTGTGGGGAGGAAAAAAGGAATAGAGATTATCGTGCCGATGGATTTGATTTATGACACGGTTAAACAGGCAATAATGGCGGTGGAAAGAAATGAAAAGATGTTACTGAAAAAATATAAAAATAAAGTATTTGGGCTGGCGGTGTTTGAAATGAAACTGAGGAAAAGAATTGAATTGAAAAAAGAATATTGGGGAAAAGGGGTACATAGAGGGAATGATTATTTTATGAAAATTAATGAATTTATGAAAAACCCCGGGCTGTACCAATATTTGGTATTGCCGAGAAGCTATGATGACAAACTGAAAGAGTGGAGAAACGCGGTGTCGTTACCCTTTTTTATTTCCGATGATGATACTAAAATGATTAATTATTTTAAGACATCGGATGAGGGGGTGGACGAGAGAGCAAAATGGGCGGCAACATATACCACAGGAAAAGAATTTGGAATTAATTGGGAAACAAAGGCAATTAAAGAAGTGGACAACACACCGATAATTGACAAAGAGACTCTGGCAAACTAGAATCTCCCAACAATGGTAGAAGTGAAAAGAGGGATATTAAAACTGAGTGGTGAGCTGTTTGGAACGAAGGAAAATCACATTGATTCAAATAGGTATAGCGAAGTGGCGGAGCAATTAATCGAAATACAGAATATAACAAGAATTCAATTAGCGATGGTAGTAGGCGGCGGGAATATTTATCGGGGACGAGAAGCCGGAAGTGAGGTTGACCACACCGAAGCCGATTCAATGGGAATGCTGGCGACAATTATGAACGGGATAGGGCTACGGGATGCATTGGTGAGATACGGGGCAACAAACACCAGATTAATGACTTCAATTAGCATTCCACAATTTGCCGAGCCATACATTCGAACTAAAGGACGGTACCATTTGGATAACAACAGAATGGTAATAATTGCCGGTGGATTAGGAATACCTAACTTTTCGACTGATTCGGCGGTGGCCCAATATGGCGACGAGCTACAATGCCGGATGATTTTTAAAGCCAGCACGGTGGACGGGGTTTACGACTGTGACCCGAAGAAAAACGGTAACGCGAAAAAATATTCCCAGATTACTTTTCAGGAGGCATTGGACAGAAGATTAAAAGTAATGGATGCAACGGCGTTTACGATGTGTGAAAATTCCGGCATTCCGATATTTGTATTTAACATCAATGATCTGCACCGACTACCGGAAATAATTGGCGGGGATTATAGTTTCGGAACTTTAATCAGCAGATAAGAGAAAGCAACTAAGGTATAATAAAAACACACATGAACAGAAAAAAATTGACGGTGGTGGGGTGTCTTCTGGGTATAACAATTTTTTGGCTGGGAATATATATTATCGGACAGCAGATCAGACGGCAAAAAGCTAACCAACCACAAATTATAATGGTGGAGACGGCTAAAGAAAAATTGGCCAACGGAGCAGAGATTACCAGTGTGGTCCCGGTAAAAACGATTGACATGGCGGCCAGTTTGGAACCGTTTATGATAATTTTTAACGAAAACGGGGAAGTAGCGACGGCGTCGGTGAGACTGGATGGGAAAACCCCAACTGTTCCCAAAGGAGTGCTGAATTATGCCAAAAGCAAGGGGGTTGACAAAATTACTTGGCAGCCAAAAGCAGGGGTGAGAAATGCCATTGTGGTTAAACCGTATCCGCATGGCTGGATATTGGCCGGCCGATCGTTAAAACAGGTAGAGACAGAGGAAAGTAAGTGGGAAAAAATAACACTATTAATATGGCTGGTAACGGAAACCGGGGGATATTTAGTAATAAAAAAGGTGTTGACGAAGCCGGGGAAGATTAAGAATCTGATCAACAATCTGCCACTGAAGAAGAATTTCGGCAAAAGAAGGCGTATTTAGTTTGACATTGTCAAGAACGTCAAGGATGACGTTTTCGTAGGCAGAAGAAGAGATGTCTAGCGAGCCAAGACTAAGGGTCAGGGGCTGGGGCAGAACTTTGTGGGGATTAAAAGAGGAATTAATAGTTAAAACTATATCATTTTTGGGTTTAAGAGTAATAGTCAGCTGGTTAGGAACTAAAAGCCGGCGATCGTCGCCCCAAATACTTTTATCAAGTGGATTGAAGACAATATTTATTTCGGTAATGTTTTGATCTAATTTCTTGGCAGTAATAATATTAATAGGAATCCCCCGCCACTCGGGGAGATTAATTTTCAATTTTAATTTAGCAAAGGTTTCGGTAAGGGATTTAGGGTCAACACCCAATTCTTGAGTATAACTCTGATACTGACCCAATTTTACAGACGAGGGAACAATTTTAATGGCCTGAAGAACGGCCAGTTTTTGAGTAACAAAGTCGGCATGATTAAAAGAAGCGGGAGCATTCATGGTCACTAAGGTCAAAAGCTGAAGCAGATGATTTTGAACCATGTCGCGGATAGCGCCGGTTTGGTCGTAATAACTGCCCCGGGCATCAATGCCTTTGGTTTCAACGGCAGTCAGATTAATTTCTTTAATAAATTGTTTATGCCAAAGATAACTAAAAATAGGGTTGGCAAAACGGAGAGAAATAATGTTTTTGACCAAATTTTTGGTCAAAAAGTGATCGACCAAGAAGACTGAATCGGTTAAATTATTGGATTCAAAATAGTCCATCAGAGCTTTGGCGGAGGTGTAATCGGAGCCAAAAGGTTTTTCGATAACCAGCCGGGTTGAAGAAGAAATTAGATTAAAAGATCGAAGAGCAGAAACAATGGTCTTGATTAAATTTAGTTCGGTGGGCAGAGCAAAATAGAAAATGGTATCGGAAGTTAAGAGTGGTTTTAGTTGAGAAAGTCCAGGTAAATCATAACCACCCTGAATATAGTGCAAATTTAAATTAGAGGCGGAACTAATTAAAGGGCTGCGGCCGTAGCCGAAATAATTAAATTTGTGACCGGATTTTTTTAAATTGATCAGAGCCGGAAAAAGATAGTTTTTAGCTAAATCGCCGGAGGCACCGAAAATAACAAAATTGATCATGGGTAATTATACAGCTGATAGGTTTTTGATCAGTTGACTTCGGGTAATGTTCGGGTTATAAATGGTAATGAAAGCAGAGTGGACAATGACAGTAATATCAGTGATAACCATAGCTGATTTACTGATATTTTCAGATATCGTGGGAACGGTATTAAGACTAAGATAATTATTTAGACCGATCGACTTTGAGAGTGCATTCGGTCAGTAAGGCGGCAATGGCGCCGACAGCGGCTAAAGGAGGAAGGAGAACAGCACCGACTACACCCAAGGTTAGGGGTAAAACGAGAATTATTTTACCGTTTTTGTCAAGAATAGTGATCTGACGGACATTGCCTTCATGGATTAGTTCTTTGACTTTTTTAAGCAGATCTTCGCCTCTGACTTCAAATGTGTCTTTCCCGGTCATATATAATTCTATCATTGAAGAAAATATTGTTGATAATAATTATCGTCGCGGCAGTGTTTTGGCGGTTTTGGGATTTTGGTAACCGCTGGGTATTTAATCAAGATCAGGCCAGAGATGCCATAATTTCGCTGTATGCCAACAGAAACGGTTTGATACCGGAAATCGGTTCACCGTCTTCGGCGGGGCCGTTTAATTTCGGGCCATGGTACGACTGGATGATTATGTTTTGGGAGAGAGCCATACCAACGGTCAACGGACCATGGATCGGATTTGGAATTTTAGCGGTAACCAGTGTGGTGTTCTATTATTTAGCCGGTGGGTGGATAGCCGGAATATTGGCGGCGGTGGCAGTGGACGCGGTACAAAATTCACCGGACATGCTGAATACAGTCATTGTAGGGTGGAGTGCGGCTATCGCCTGGTGGGGTACTAAAAAATTAATTGAAACTGAAAATTGGAGGTGGGGAATACTAGTAGGATTAGCGGTAGGACTGTCAATAAATTTCCATTTTCAAGCATTAGGATTATTAGCCATACCGATGGTGATATTTATAATCAATAAATTTGATTTTAAGAAAGGGCTAGCAATGACGGGAGGATTATTCGCCGCTTTTTTACCATTAATTATTTTTGACATTAACAGAAATGGGGTGTGGATTAAAAGCGTAATTGAGTATTACACCGTGGGGGTGAACAAATTTTATGTACCGGTGAGGTGGTTGACGGAATTACGGGATTTTTGGCCGCAACTGTTGGGGTCGGTAACGATAGGGAGGGAAAGTTTTGGATATGTTTGGTTGATATTAGGCGGAATAGCAGTGATTTTGGCAATTAAAAACAAAAATAAAATTAACCGGTTTTGGTGGATAGTGGGAGCGGTATTTCTGATTCAAATTCTATTAATGAGAAATTATAAGGGGGTGAGGTCGAGAGAATATTTGATCGCTTTTCAGGGAATGATAATTTTGGTTTGCTCATGGATAGTGGCGGAATGGTATAAATTGAACAAATATTTTGGTTTAATTATTTTGGGAGTAGTTATAATATTGGCCGGTGTTAATAATTGGCAAAATATTAAACAGTCCCCAAGCCAGGCGAAAGCGATTTTAGAAATAAAAAAAGAGCTGGACAGCAAAATTAACGGCCAGATAAGAATTGAACATTATCAACAGTCGGACATGGTGTCGCTGCCAATATTTTATTTATATTACCGGGAAAACAGAATTGGAGACCAAAATAAAATTAGTATTTGCGACGGGAACAAATATTCATGCCCGAACGGGGAAATAATTAATAAAAATAACTATAAAATATATTTAAACAGTGCCCTGGTTTGGGATAAACTAACGCCGGAGAACATTTATGACAGATTAATGGTGAATTACGGCCCGGTAAAACCGGCGACTGAAGGCAAATATGTAACAGTGGTA
>JAPLYY010000051.1 GCA_026395315.1 Candidatus Shapirobacteria bacterium
TTCCAAAATGGGTTTTGATTCAACAAGAACCTCGAACTGATAAAGAATATCAAAAATTACAAGACGAACAGAGTGATGAAATGAAGATGCCAATTGAAGACATGAAATGGATTGATCAAAACGCCCATGAATTTATGAAAATTGAAGATGAAGAAGAAGAAAATTGGGTAATGTCTCTTTATTTTGGTGGCGACCGCGCTAGATATGAAAAATATTTGGATCCTAATCAAACAAGTGTTACCATTTGCCTATAAATACGATAAATATGAATATAGATAATAAAAAATACGTAATCTACGCAAGGAAAAGTACCGATACTGAGGATAAACAAGTCTTGTCTATTGATAGTCAATTAAATGAACTTAAGGAACTGGCAAAAAAAAGTGGAATAAAGATTGAAAAAGAAGATATTTACACTGAATCAAAATCTGCGAAGGCACCAGGTCGACCAATATTTGCCAAAATGATGACTAGAATACAAAAAGGAGAAATTCACGGAATTATCTGTTGGAAATTAGATCGTTTATATCGTAATCCAATCGACATGGGGGCAATAACATGGGCAGTTAATGATCAAGAAGTAATTATTGTTACTCCACAAAAATCATATACTACAATCGACAATTTGATGCTTTATGTAGAGGGAGGTATGGCAAATCAATTTATTCTCGACCTATCAAGAAATGTAAAACGTGGATTGAAAACAAAGGCAGAAATGGGTTGGCTACCAAGTGGGGCAAAACCTGGCTACAAAAATGATCGTTACTCGGCGAAAGGAAATAAAAAAATTCAATCAGACCCGATTCGATTCAATATTATTAAAAAAGCTTGGGAATTAATGTTGACTGGTGCATGGTCGCCACCAAAAATTCAAAGATATATTAATACTGAAATGGGTTATCGATCTCCTGAAAATGGACGATATGGTGGTAAAGAAATGCCACGATCAACAATTTATAAAATATTTGAAGACACTTTTTATTATGGTGAATTTGAATATGCTGGCAAAATTTATAAAGGTAAACATGAACCTATGATTACCAAACAAGACTTTGATAGAGTACAAATGTTGCTCGGAAAAGGTTGTAGTCCTCGACCTCATACAAGAGAATTTTTTGCATCTGGACTTATAAAATGCAGTGAATGTGGTGGTGCCATTACTGCTGAAGAAAAGTTTCAAATAATTTGTCCTGTCTGTAAACAAAAATTTGCCTCGATGAATAAAAAAGCTTGTCCAAAGTGTGAAACTTTAATCGAAAACATGGTTAATCCAAAATTATTACACTACACTTACTATCATTGTGCTAAAAGTAAAAACCCTCACTGTACTCAAGGGTGTGTAACTGAAGAAAAGCTAATGGAACAAGTTGAAGAATATCTTGAGAAAATCCAAATTTCAGAACGCTTTAAGAACTGGGCGATCAGAAGATTAAACAGACTTTATGATTTAGAAAAAGTCAGTCGCAATGCCTCAATTGATTCGTTTCAAGAAGACTATAAAAAGGTTGTTAATAGAATCGATAATTTAGTTAAATTAAAAATATCGCCACAAAACACCGACAATGAATTATTGTCTGATGATGAATTTAAGAGTCAAAAAGAAACATTAATGAAAGAGAAAAAAGAATTGGAAGAAAAGATGAATCAAAACGGTGATCGAGTCAGTCAATGGGTCGAGTTGTCAGAAAGGACTTTTAATTTTGCTTGTTATGCTAAATATTGGTTTGAAAATGGTGACCTTGAGACAAGAAAACAGATATTGTGTAATTTGGGATCGAACCTTGTTGTTAAAGACAAAGTTTTCGATATTGTAGTTACAAAACCACTTCAATGGATAATTGAATTGAAAAATTCTGAAAGTGAAAAATACGTGGTGTTCGAACCTGAAGATTCAGTGAAGGATATCGATAAATATGAGGTTTTGTGTGATCAAAATTTGCCTGTGCTCCCCCTCTAAGATTCGAACTTAGGACCAATCGCTTAACAGGCGAGCGCTCTACCACTGAGCTAAGGGGGAATGTGGTTTATCAGATTTTTAATGAACAATCTGCCTTGATAGCTTTTAAGTTGTTTTTCTCTTAAAAGTGCAAGACTTCTTGTTGGTTGTTCCTCAGAATAAATCAGCTTCCATCCTACACCAATTCTCTTGGTATATGTATGTCGCTGACATTCAGCATCATTATGTTCTCTTAACCGATTGGGCAGATTATCAGTTTGACCAATATAAATCTTGTCTGTTTTAGGATGATATATAGCGTAGACAAAAAACACTATCAAATTTTAACAGGCGAGACTCTACCTCCGCCAGCTGGCGGAGAGCTAAGGGGGAATGGATTGTAAAAGGTGCTAGGACAAGCTAGATTATATCATTCGAGGTGGGTGACTAATAATGGCAAATTTGGTAGAATATTGCCCATGAAATTAATATTAGTTCGGCACGGACAATCGGCCAGAAACGCGGGGTATGAAATTTTAGACGAGGAAAATAGTCTAACAATTAAGGGGGTTAAACAAGCAGTCGAAGCCGGGGCGGTGCTAGCACCCAAAAAAATTGATGCCATATATTGTTCACCAGCCAAAAGATGCATCCAAACTTTGGATGAAATCTTAAGGGTTCGTGACGATAATTTTGCCATTCATTTGACCAGATTGCTGGGACCAAAATTTAAAAAAGAAAACTACGAAAAAATAAAAGCCAGAGTAGAACTATTTTTGGACGATTTAAAGTATGACCACAAAAAGACGGAAACGGTAGTAATTGTTAGTCATCACGTATCACTGGAAATGATGATTTTAATATTGACCGGAAAAACAAAAAAATTGGAAAATGGGGAATTATTCGAGATAGTTTTGGTGGTCGAGACGAAATAAATTAAGACTACTGTTTATCTCTGTGACCGATGAAACGGTAAACGGTTTAAATGAGGCTATTTCCCAGACTGTTTCAGCCTCAGGAGTTCTAGACTTTGGGGCAACTAGATAAATTATTTTTGATGTAGGATATGAATCGATACCATTGGGATGACAGTTATTCAGATCTAAAAGATACCGAAAGTCATAAAAACGGGTATCCCCCTGCATGGTGGCAGCGACATTAAAGTTTTGAGGACAACCTGCAGCCAAAATAAGATTGACGGTTCGAAGCTGGTCCGGATAATTCCATCCTTTAATATTATCCTGCGAATGATATCCGTTTGAAAAAGAAAATTGCCAGCTGAATAATGTAATCAAGAAGAGAAATAATAGAAGCGTGGTTTGTTTTGATTTGATCCTGGAAAATAGAGACAAGACAATAAAAAGGAAAAACACTAATAAAGGAAAAATGAAATAATAATAAGTAAGACCGTCTCCGACAGACGAATGAGTATAGATAAAAAATATAGTCTTAAAATTGTAAAACTGGTGCCGGATTTCAAAGACCAAGAAAGGGAGATCGCCTAAAGAAAAACCGAGTAATAGAAGGAAAATACTCTTAATATTGAAAATGGTCCGGGAGTGGATTAAGAAATAGAGAAAAATTAATACCCAAAAAACAGCGCTATAATGGCAGGAAAAAGCAAAACCCCAAAAGAATGAAGCCATAAACAAAAAAAATAATTTATGTGTAAGAATAAAATGGTCCAAGAAAAACAAAACGAGGATAGAGAGTGGCAAAAGAAGGTGTGGGTTCCAAAAAAACCAGCTGGAAGAGACCAAATAAGGTGAAGTTGCTAGGAATAAAAAAGTTAAAAGAGAATAAACGGAATTAAATTTATAGCGAATAAAAATGGTAAAAAATACGATAAAAATAAAATCAATGATAATAAAATACGAGGTAACAACCAGAGGATTCCAAGAAGATACTATTCCGATTAAGGCTAAAAGGTAGTAATAGTTAGGACCGACAAAAAAACTACGTCCCATAAATGTTTTGGAGCTGGCAGGACCCAAAAGCGGTAATTGATGCCGGTCGAGTATGGTTTTAGCTTCAGAAAGATGGATAGCTTGATCAGTATGAAATATAACAAGTGAGTCAAGACGATAAAACCGCAAAGAAAGATAAACCAGAGAAATTAGTACGAATAAACAGATGAATACTTTGTTGGTCACTAAATAATTGTAGCTTATTATTCCAAATAATCCTGCAATTTCTTGCGGCGACTGGGATGGCGGAGTTTACGGAGAGCCTTGGCTTCGATTTGGCGGATACGCTCGCGGGTAACATTAAAGATTTTGCCGACTTCTTCAAGAGTTTTGGGAGTTTCCCCCATTAGACCAAAACGGAGTGACAGGACTTTGGCTTCGCGTTCATCAAGAGAACCCAAGACTTCTTCAATTGATTCGCGGAGTAATTCAGCACTGGTTTCCTCATAAGGAGAAGGCTGAGTAGTATCTTCAATAAAATCGCCAAGAAAACTGTCCTCATCGTCGCCGACGGGGGTAGCCAGAGAAGTAGTGTCCTGGGAAATACGATAAATTTCTTCAACTTTTTCGATGGTAATGCCGACTTCAGCGGCAATTTGATCAATGTCCGGTTCGTGGCCCAAACGTTGAGTCAAAGCCCGGGTGGCTTTGTAAACTTTATTGATAGTTTCGACCATGTGGACGGGAATACGGATAGTTTTGGCCTGATCAGCAATGGCCCGGGTGATGGCCTGGCGAATCCACCAGGTAGCATAAGTGGAAAATTTAAAACCACGGCGCCAATCAAATTTTTCGACCGCCCGCATCAAACCCTGATTCCCCTCCTGAACCAAATCCAGAAAAGACAAACCACGACCAATATATTTTTTAGCAATGGAAACTACTAGCCGTAAATTGGCATTAATTAATTGTTCACGGGCAGAGCCGGAACCATGTTCGATGGCTTTGGCTAACTCGACTTCCAAATCGAAATTTAAAAGATCGATTTTGCCGATTTCTTTGAGGTACATTCGGACGGAATCAACGCTACCCTTTTGGGTTAATAAGGCCAACAGATCGGCACTTTCTAACTTATTTTTCTTGGTATCGAGAAGGCTTTGTTGAGATTCAACCCGGTCAAAGACATCGATACCCTTGTCAAAGAGGTAATCGAAAAGATTGTCAATGTCATCAATGTATTTTTCGGGCTCGGGAACAATGGCGAGAATTTCGTCTTGAGTAAGGTAATGCAACTTTTTAGCCTGAGCTACCAGTTTTTGTTTTACTTTGGAGAAATCAAGAATGGAAGACATCGGGTTATATTGTATAAGAAAGATGCGCGAAAAGCTATGTTTTGTTGGACTGAAGGCCGGAAAGACCAGCCAACAACCGGTTGTACTTAGTTTCTAATTCTTTAATTTTAGCACTATCTTCATTTTTTTCCGCCAGGGAGAGTTGAAGGCTGATAGTTTCGAGTTCTTTTTTAAGGTTTTGCGACAAAATTAAATTAACAATTTTGGTAATTTCTAAACGACGGCGAAGGGGTTCGAGATTCAGAGCGGAAGCGGTGATATAGATATCCTGAAAAATCGGTTGGAGTTCCGGCGGAAGGGAATCGGCGAAAGTTTTTAGCTGGTAGTTTTTTTTCTTTAAAAGTTGAGAAAAAATTGACAGAAAACGGGGGGTGGAAAAGGAATAATTTTTGGTAATCCGATGGGCTAGGATGGCCGGTTTTTTAGCAGAAAAAATCAGGCAGAGCAAATAAAGTTCTAACCGGTCGAGACGGCTGTCGGGAGTAATGACCGGAGGGGAGAGAATATTGGAAGTGGGTGAAGTTGGTTTTGGTTGAGGAATTTTGAGAGATTCTTGAGTAACCGATTCGACAGTGGAACCGACAGCATCGGCTAGCTTATGAAGATAGTCGGAACGGATAACCGAATTGGTGATTTTGGAAATAAAAGGCAGAACGGTAGTTAAAATTATTTTTTTACCACGGACGGTGGAAACATCATTGGCGGCTACGGCTGAATCGATTAAATAATCCCAGATGGAGATGGTGTTTTCTAACTGTTTTCTAAAGAAAACAGGATCTTGATTCACGGCTTCATCGGGATCTTTAAAATCCTTACCTAAGGTTAAAACCTGAATGTCAAAATCGAAGGAATCGGCCAATTCGATACTTTTACGGGCGGCGTTATTGCCGGCAAAATCAGAATCGAGAGCCAAAATCAGAGTGTCGGCGTAACGACGGAGAAGTTGAAGCTGATCAGCGGTAAAAGCGGTGCCTTTGATAGCGACAATATTTTTATAACCGGCTTGAAAAGGGGAAATCATATCAAATTCGCCTTCAGTGACAATCACAACAGAATCCTTTTTTATAAATTCTTTGCTGAGATTCAGACCAAAAACAGTTTGGCTTTTGTGATAAATATCGGTTTCGGGAGAGTTGATGTATTTTGCTTGTTCAATTTTAGCTCCCGGTAAAATTCGGCCGGAGAAACCGAGGATCCGGTCGCGAAAATCAGTTAGAGGAAAAACCAGACGGTCGCGAAAACGATCATAAAATTGGCCACGATTATAACTACTTTGACCAAAGGAACCGGAAGCAATCATTTCAGCCGGGGTAAAACCTTTTTTGGTTAAATAGGCAACGATTAATTGGGGTTGGGTGGGGGAAAAACCGATTTTAAAAAGGTTGATGGTTTCGAGCTTTATCCCTCGGTTGAGAACGTAGTCGAAAGCATTTTTACCCAAGGGATGTTCGGTGAGAATATAGTGATAAAATTTGGCGACTTCGTGATTAATTAAAAATAACCGTTGACGTTTAGAGTCACCGGCGGCAAAACGGATATCATGTTTAAGCTCGATACCGGCGATTTTGGCCAGTTCTTCGAGAGCTTCCTTAAAGTCAACCCGTTCAAAATCCTCGATAAAAGTAAAAATATCGCCGGCTTTGCCGCAACCAAAACACTTAAAAATCTGGAGCTCAGGAGAAACAATGAATGAAGGGGTTTTTTCCTGATGAAAGGGACAACAGGCGATGTAGTGATGTCCCCGTTTTTTAAGGGGGGTAAAACGATTGATTACATCGACAATATCAAGCTTTTTTTTAATTTCCTCGACTTGAGATTCCACAGCCTATTCTAACATCAAACCCACCCTACCCTCCCTTGAAGAAGGGAGGGCTAGAACAAATTTATTGTTTATAAGCACTTTGGCGGTGAGCGACGGAAAAAATTATTATTTTGTTTTTGGCAATCTGATAAATAATCCGATAGGGCCAAGCCCGAAGTGAGAAAAGACCCGTAAACTCACCTTTTAGTTGTTTGCCAGAGTCAGGTTCAAGACTAAGGTTTTTGATTTTTTTAATAATCTTTTTTAGTTCGACTGGGGGAAGTTTCTTGATTTGTTTTTGAGCTTCGTTTCTAATAATAATGTCCACACCAGATTATAGACCCAATTCTTTTTCTAATTTATCTAAACTAATTGATTTTTTGGATTTTAAACCTCGGCGAATTGCTTTTACTTCTTCCAATGAGGACATAATGTCAAGAGTTTCAAGCCATGATTCCATTTCAGCTTTATTGATCATAACTACCGGCTCACTATTGCGAAGATTGATTTCAATAGCAGTTAAACCTTTGGAGGCCTTTTTAATAAGAGAGTATAAATTTTGCCGGGCATCACTAGCGGTATAGGAAGTAATATTCATAATTAATCGTACGATATGTCGTACGTTTTGTCAAGGGATAGATACTTTGATATTTTTCGGAGTGAAATTAAGAATAATCAAAATTAATGCGATGTTAATTATGCCTATAAAGCCGAAAGCGTTGTGAATACCCATTAAATCGGCCAATATGCCGGCAGTAATGGGGCCGATAATTTGACCAATGTTGGTAGAAAAA